>JALDXL010000033.1:0-14636 GCA_032155045.1 Nitrososphaerales archaeon | reverse complement strand
CTGCAGTAACAAATTCTTTATCTAAAACATTTGTTTCTCTTAATAGTTTTTGAGCAGAAATTATAAATGAAGCTGCAGTTTCTTTTGTAGCATTAATACTTTCAGATAGTTCTTCTGCACTAGATACAGCTAAATCCATTACAGAAATGATGCCTGCATCTTTTAATTTTTTTGCAGTAGTAGGACCTATACCCTCTATGTCTTGAATATCTAGATCAATTATTGCAATATTAGCGTTTGATTTTGATTCATTTTCCATGATTATTCAATTGATTTTCTCATATTAATATATGCAGTAACTTTATAGAGTGGGAGAGAGAGGAACTACATATAATTAATATTATTATTTTGTATTTTTTCTTTAATTCTGATTTATATCAATTTAATCTATTATTGTATATGGGGCCGAAGGGAGTTATTCTGATAAGGGTAATAAACCATTACCAATTGAACCCTTGACCTACGGGTATCTTCAAAGCTATTGAAAACCCTATTTTTGGATCTGGAGCCCGTTGCGATGCCTGGCTTCGCTACGACCCCATATGCATCGCTGTTAAATTATTTCAACTATATCTCTATAAGCTTTACGTAGTTATGAAAAAGATATTAGACTAATAATAAATATAAAATTATGAATTTTTTATATAACATTTCTTATAACTTTTATTTTTGTTATAAATTTTATTTAATTCAGTAAAAAATAAATAATTTATTTAAGCAATATCAATATTGATAGGAGAAACCCAACTCCGAGCTAGAAGAACAAGAATTAAAATATTACGTGCGATTGCAGATAGGAATGGATCTGCTGGTTTTTCTGATATACAAAATGCTACAGCCTTGTCTACTGGATCTATATATTATCATATTGAAAGAATGAGAGATTATATTAAAAAAAATGCAAAGAATTATTCCATTACAAAAAAGGGTCTGCAATTACTAGTAGAAATAGATTCCAAAAGTATTAATTCATAGATATTAGCATATATGAATACATTTTTATAATAATTATTTCAGATAATTTTACGATCAATTTTTATGAAACATTTTATTTATAGGATCTGTTAATGAAATATCGAAGCAGGACTGACATAGTAGCGTTAATATTGGAGGCTACTAAAGAGGGGGCAGCTAAAACTAAAATAATGTATAAGGCTTTTCTTTCTTATAGTCAATTAAAAGATTATCTTTCAATATTATTAGAACGCGAATTAATTGAATACTCTGAAAAAGATCAGATCTTTCGAATAACTGACAAAGGAAGGAGATTTTTGTATCTGTATTCTAAAGTTATGGAACTAATTACTCCAAGTGATCAAGATTTGGAAAATTAATATATTTATTTTTGACAATTTTCTATTAAAACTATTTTTTTATTCTTCAAGTTGCATTATATAATGCTTTGAGGTCATTTAATATAGTAATTTAGAGAAAAAATTTTCATATTTTATATTTTATCTATGAATATTAAAATATATGAAATCTATTAACAAAATAAGTTTCGATTTTGATTATTTGAGCAATAAATTTTTTATTAACTCTCGTTTATTTAGCTCTACAAAAGCTTTTTTGCATTGGAATCATTGTAATAATAAGTCAAGATAGCAAAATAAGCATTAAAATTTGCATTTCTTGGCCAAAAATATGAGGAATTTCATATGTTGTTATATATCATATCGAATTTTATTCAATTATCTTCCAAAACCTTTTTCTGTAAGCAATTTTGTAGTATAAAAAAATAAAATCAACTCAACCAAATTATCATTAGCTATAGCTAAATTGAGATATATCTATTTGTTTTTTTAGATTATCACTTTTAGGTTATTTGAATGAATTAAACAGATTTAAACTAAAATTTAATATAAATATAGATAATTAATATACTCATAAATTTCCGCGATAGATAAATTATATTATAACTAAATATTTCCATTCTTGCTTATCAATCTAATTTTTATATTTTCTTTAAATTAATAAAAAGACGGAAGAGTATTATAGGCTAATATTATAATAGGATATGATATTTAATGTCATCAACTGAAGCTTATTCTACTACATATCTGAAATATAAAAATCTGGAAGACATGCTTAAGGTAATTTTATTTGCTTCTCAATCTCCAATAGGAATGGTGCCAATGCTTTATCACCTTAATTTTAAGGACAAAGAATTATTATTTATTGAGACAGGTGCAATTAATACCGTTATTCATTATATTATTTTGACTGATAAACCTGCAAAAAAATTTATTGAATTGAAACAACTTACTGGAAAATTCGAGTTTGTAAATGGAATAGGTAGTGATACTCAAGCAATTTATGTTCCCATATTAGAATTAGAGCAATCTTCATTTCATTTTCCTATTTAATTTAATTGAATTTGATGTTTTTATTTTTGTTATAAATTATTTATAATATAATATTTTTAAATTAAGATTATAAACTTAATGTTTAAATGCAAATGTTGTATTATAGTAGTATGGAATTAAAACTTTTGTATAGTATTTATGTTGGAATGAAAGTTTCTATATACCGATTGATAAAAGGAAGAAAAAAACGCTTTTCAAATCAATTGAATTAAATTCTTCACAATTATTATTGTTTTTGTTCATATTTTTGTAATTGATTTTTTTACTTGTGTTATATGATATCTATATCATTTTATAACATTATAAATATTATATTTTTATGATGTTAGATATTTTAACTGAAGCATCTAAGAATGTTTATTGTGAAATTAAGGACTTATTAGGAACGATTGATGGTGGTAATAAAATAAGTCCTGGTGCAGGTGGTGATATTTCTAGAAAAATTGATATTATTGCAGAAAAAACCGTGCTCGATACAATAAGATCTAATAATATTTCTCCAACCATAGTTGGAGAAGAATGTGGAATAATTAATCCAAATAAATCTTCTAACAATAAGAATGAAGGCTTTTTGATAATGGATGCAGTAGATGGTACTACTAATGCAATCCGAGGTCTGCCTTTCTCTTGTTGTTCGTTAGCTTTTGCTAATGAATTTAAATTAAGCTCGGTTGTTGACGCAGTGGTACTTGATTTATTCACTGGAGATATTTATTCAGCATCAAAGAGAAAAGGTTCATTTTTTAATAATCAAAAAATACATGTTAAAACTGATCTTGAATCTATTGAATCTCTTGAAGATCTTAAAAAATTTGATGTATTAATAGGTACAAATGTATCTGGCGTGCATTCAGATATGTTAAATGAAATATCGAAAGTACTTTTGTACTCTACTCATATTCGACATTTTGGTGCAAATGCTCTTGAGCTCTGTTATTTTGCCAGAGGTTTTATGGATGCTTATATAGATATTAGAGCGAAAATTCGTACTACTGATATGGCGGCAGGTTATTTAATTGTCAAAGAAGCTGGTGGCAAATTATATTCACCTAATGGCCAAGAATTAGATTCTGACTTGGATTTAAAAACAAAATTATCATTCTATGCTGTAGGTAACAAAAAACTATTTGATTTGCTGAAATCTTCATCATAATTGTCTAATATTAAATCTTTATTTTTATAAATTGATACCTGATTCTCTTTTTTTCTTAGATATAATTAAAGTGAACAGTTTTTCATTTAACTTATTTAATTAATTCATCACAAGTCTCGATATAATGATTCCTATTCAAGCTAGAAATTCTTAACATACTATTATTATATTAGGATTCAGAAAGTTTAGTTGGTTTTTGAATCTTCAACTTACGAATCTTATTCCAGTTCTAAATTTATAAAGTTGAATTAGTTATCTATGTATTGTTAATAGATCATTATTAAATGATGTTAAGATAAAAGAGACTATAAAGTTGATATTCTTTAGCATTAATGCTTAACTTTATAACGACTTTCAATAAATGTGTTTATATGATTTTAATATTTTAGATATATAATTAATAAATTCCATTTATTATCTTCTTTTTTTCTTTTGCATGTTATTGAAACTTGTTATCTATAAGAAATAAAATAATGATTTGATTGTATTGAGTGTAGTAAGATTAATTTAATTTGATTAAAGAAAATTACTAACCAATTATTAAAATTTACCAAGTCATTAATGATTCTAGTTATTTTATATTAAGATGCTAATTTTATATTCTTTTTATCTAATTTTCGTAACACAGAAAAAGGAAAGATATTTTAACTGCTTTTATAAAACATCTTTAATGCGCCCGGGTAGTATAGAGATGCTTAATTATTAATTCAGCATCGTATATTCCGGTTCAGTATGTGGGACTGTCACTCCTGCGACCCGGGTTCGAATCCCGGCCCGGGCGCTTATCATCAATATTGAGCCTTTATCTGGCTTACCATTAGTAGAATAGTATCGTATGAGGAGATTTTACTCCTGCAATAATGTCTATCAATGAAACTAATAATGTTGATTATGGGAGCAAGAAGAAATTAGTCTATATAAGATGTTTATGATGTATATACGTTCCCCAAAATAATGAAAGAATATAGTTTTAATTTTTCGTTCATGACCTTTAGATAATTTTGCATTACCAAGTAGCCATTCTTTCTCAGTTTGCGAAAGAACCATGGTAATAAAATCTAACTGCTTTAAAATAAAATTTACAAAAAAAATATGTTTAATAACATATAAAATTGATTTCTTTAAATATACCTAAAAGTCATATTTTATGCCATTATTATATTATTATATTTACTAATCTTTTAGTATGAGGTTAGTCAATTATATTAGTAATCAAATATAATTTATATAAAAAAATTCTAAAAATTATGAGAATATCTTTTGGTCTTAGATGTCATAATTAATAGGATATCAAATAAGCAATTATTATTTCACGAAACTGATAAAACAAATACTGAATAAATAATAGAAAAAAAGGAGAGTTATTGATGGAGAATCAAAAGTAACTATAGAATACTATATTATGTTATATCAAAGTACTAAATAGAAAAATGTTTTGTTCTAATAATGCATTAAAAAACACAACAAATATAAAATATTAACTGTCTATGAGGAAGTATATAATAACAGACATAGTTTTATTTTAAAATGTTGTAAAAATTTCAAATAATTTTGGCTTTAAATTCGCCGGGTGAAAATTATAAATAGATTTATAAACAAAATATTATTAATAATACGCTCACATACATACAGAAGATATTATCCCTCATTTTTTAAAAAATATGGATTTATCCGTGATAAATATTATAGAGAAGGTTATAGATATCATGAATTGTTACCCTCAGGTTTTTATGATAGTCAAACAAGGGGAGCTTTATACAAATGCTAGGTAGGATATGTTATTGCTTTTAACAAAGGCGAATTTGATAATGAAATCAATTATGCTAACAGAATACAAAACCTGCAAAAAGAATTAGGCATAGAAGTTTCAGATTTTAAATGTTTGAAAGGTTTAGATGAAGAAGATATAAAATTAAGTGAAAAGATGACGAATTGAAAATAATTGCATCTGAACAGAGCCGAAAGATCTATCAATATTTCAAAAGAACAGAATCTTTTGATGTTACGATCTATGTGTAAAAAGAAGAAGAATACCAATCTATTTTAGGTATATAATTGGATACAGTTCTTTGTGTATCTATGAATAATAATACAATATACAGGAATGAGTTTGTATTAATTTCGGTAGCTTTGAATTATACATCCCGATATGTTAGTTACATTCTACGAATAGATACTCTATACATTATTATTTTACTAAGATTTTATAAAATATAATTCAGATTAAAGTTAAATATTATTATTAATCTTAATTGAAACAGGAGACACAGGTCTATAAATATTGCAAAGAGATAGAGTTTATCTTATAATAGATATTTTAACAAAATTAATAGAGTATGGAGAAATCAATCAATCATCTTTATTGTTATATTGTAGATTAAACCTGACTAAGCATAAAGAGATATTAGATGAATTAGAGAGAAATAACTTTATTATAAAAAAACATACAAACGAAGGCAAAAGGTTTATAATTTCTTATTCAATTACTTCTGAAGGAATTGAATTTTACAAGAAAATTCTAGAACCTTATGAAACATTCTTTCCACGAAAATAATTTTCGTATTGTGTATATCTCTATATTGAATAGCAATATAAAAAATATAAAGTAGATAAAATACTGTTAGCAATATTAATAAAAGAGAGAAAAAATATTTTTATTTATTATTATTATTATTATTACTATCAAAATTGAATTTATTAGAAATATATTGTTCAACATTATCTTTTTCTTTTTTGTATGATTCATATTTCTTATGCCATGAACCTATTCGCTTATATTGAATTATGCCAGTAACAAAAAGAATAGAAGATATTATTATTACAGCAGATAAAAATATAAGTAATGCAAATCCAAATTCATTTTCTGCTTCTAATATTCTAAAAAATGATTGATGAGTGAAAAGATATAAAGCCAATGAAATAGCTATAGGAGCAAGAATAATAGATGAAATTGAAACTCCTATAAGAAACTTTCTAATTTTATGTATTTGTTCGATAAAACTATCCAAAAGATAGAGTATATTATTTCTTTCAGCGTTCATAATTGTATATCATTATATTATTATTGTTATTTAATATTTATATTACTCTATCTTGCATCAACAAAGACCTTCGATACTAGATCAATGGACTTTTTTATGATTTTTCCAGATTTGAGTCATAGAAAAATTCTTAATTTCGCCTAAACTTCATGATTTACTGATCTTTTCAATTTCCTAAATGTAAATGTAATTTATTGATAATTTCAGATTTACATAATAATTACAAGTTATATTTAATTAATACTTTTCTCTAAAAATGAAATTTTAATAAGCCAATATATTGAAATTACTATACATTTGACAAGTAAAATAGAAAAAATTATTTACTGTAATAATGACGTTACATTATAATTTTTGTTTTTATGAATATAATTCTATATCTTCCAATTTTAATATGTAAACTTGTATAAATATTGTATATCTTCATGTGAAATATGACATTGTATTACAACCAACAACCATGGGATTCTTCTTGCATCTTAACTACTATTATTTTATGACGCATTCCTAATGTATAGAATTAATTGCTTATCGGTTAATTCAATTTTTGATAATTATATATTTCGATATGATATAAAGATAATAATGTATAAATATATTCTTAATTTATAGTTATTATGAAATTTAACCAAATAAATGAACATATAATCCCGCTAGATGTTCTAATCTCGTTCAATGTTAGAATAGATTTGAACCATACAATGTTGTATAAAGATCATTGTCATTATAAAAAAGGGAGTGGAGAAATTTAAATGAGTGAAGCATATATTTTATTAAATGTTAATTATAAAGACATATCAAGGATAATTGAAGAAGCAAAAAAAGTTTCCTTTGTGAAAACAGTAAAATCAGTATATGGAATATATGATATTATCATTGTATTAGAATCTGATAATCTGCAAGAACTAAAAAATGCAATAGATGTTAATATCTCGAGCATCAAAGGGATTACTAATTTAACAACAATAATATCGGTGTCATAAAGCAATGGTACAAGAATATGAAGTAATAGTGATTGGAGCAGGACCAGCAGGTCTTTCTGCGGGAATTTTTGTTGCAAGACAAAGAACTTCATGCTTATTAATATCAAAAGATCTTGGTGGTCAACTTAATTTGATTCCAAAATTAGAGAATTATCCAGGAACAATTATGTCAAGTGGATCTCTACTTGCTAAAACTTTAGAAAACCAATTTTTTACATTCCATGGAGAAATGGTTTATGATACAGTCGAACAAATTTATGAATCTGAATCAGGTTTAACAGTAAAAACATTACGTTCAGAATATGTTGCTAAAGCTGTTGTATTAGCACCAGGAAAGGTTCCGAACAATTTAGGTGTAGAAAACGAAAATAATTTTGCAAATAAAGGAGTACATTATTGTACAAAATGTGACGCGCCTTTTTATCAAGGTCGTACAACAGCTACTGTAGGAGTTGGCGGATATCTTTTAGAATCTGGTATTTTATTGTCTAGAATGGCCTCAAAAGTTTATGTTATTTTTAGAGGAGGAAAACTTGGAGGGGATAAAGATATGATATCTTCTATTGAAAAAAAGG
Source organism: Nitrososphaerales archaeon (assembly GCA_032155045.1). Taxonomy (GTDB): domain Archaea; phylum Thermoproteota; class Nitrososphaeria; order Nitrososphaerales; family Nitrososphaeraceae; genus TH1177. Next base: position 6,518 of record JALDXL010000033.1, on the reverse strand, counting down.
AAAATGTCGAGTTAGTTCCAAGTACGGCTATAAAATCCATTAACGGAAACAATGCACTTCAACAAATAACACTGATTGATACTAATGGCAATGAAAAAATAATAGATGTAGACGGATTATTCATTGAAATGGGGTCAAAGATCAATCTAGATTTTGTAAAACATCTGGTTAAAGTAAATTCAAAGGGGGAAATAGAAATAACAGAAGGAGGTAAAACAACACATCCTGCTATCTTTGCGGCAGGAGATGCTACTAATATACCATACAAACAAATTGTTGCAGCATGTGGCGACGGTGCATCAGCAGGTCTTTCTGCTTTTAATTATATCGAAAAATTGAAAGGAAGACCAGGTATACGCTCAGATTGGAAGAAGACGATAGGAGATACGATTTTTCACTATTAGTTTTAGCCAGTTTATTTTTACCAAGCCTCCCAAAATTTTATGGATAAATTAAGCAATATTAATATAAACTGTTAAGTTGAATTCTAAAAATAGGAACATAAAAATTTGATATGAAAAATATTCACACATATTTGTTAATAATCAACCTTTCGTTAAGACAATAATTATATAGCAAATAATTGGCCAAATAATTAAATAGGTAACAATAATTAGTTAAATAATGTTTAATAAATCATATTAACTATGATTTTATTTGGTGAGCGTAAATAGTTTGCATTTGTAATTAACTTGAACCAAATTAATCAAGTATTATGCTATATAAAGATGATATAATCTTATTATATAATCTTAATAATTGATATAATCCAAGCTAGTTTGTGAGCAAACCGTTAAAAGTAATGTTAATACCAGCTAGCATGATTTTTTTGTGCTTTATTTCTACGATTTTTATATCTGCAGTTTATGGTCAGGTATTTGAATTCAACGAAGATGATTATATTGGTTCAACAAGTACAGGAGAAGGAGGAGATAACCAAGACAGCAAAGATTCGATGAATTCAAATAGTGAAGATGCAACTTCAACGAATTCAAATTCAGAAGATACAGATAAAGAGAATTGTATAAATAATCAAATTGAATCTGTCTTAGCATCTAATTATGATATGAGTTCTGATCCTTATACTTCAGAATTTCATTTTGTAAAAAAATTTGATAAAGATGGAAATCTTCTAGATAGCTGGGGAACAGTCGGATCTCAAGATGGTCAATTTCTACACGCCCATGGAATTACTGTAGATGCTGAAGATAATGTATATGTTAGTGATGCAGAAAATTGTAATATCCAGAAATTTGATAAAAATGGTAATTTTATTACTAAATGGGGTACAAAAGGAAAAGGACCAGGTGAGTTTCTGCAACCTGAAAGTATGGCTGTAGATTCTTTTGATAATGTTTATGTTGCAGAATATTCTGGTAAAAATATTCAAAAATTCGACAATAATGGTAATTTTATAAAAATGTGGGGTACAGAAGGTGACAAGAATGGGGAATTCAAAAAACCATGGGGTGTTGCTTTGGATTCAAAAAATAATGTTTATGTTAGTGATCAAGCTCTTCCTAGAGTACAAAAATTTGACAGCAATGGTACATTTTTAGAAATGTGGGGTAAATATGGTTCAAAGAAAGGACAGTTTGTACATCAACACGATATAACAGTAGACCCTAATGATTATGTATATGTTACTGATGGCAGACAAAATTCAAGAGTATCAGTATTTGATGACAATGGTAAATTTATAAAACAATGGGGAGGTGAAGGAAAAGATGAAGGTCAATTTATAGAAGATCATGGAATTGCAGTAGATAAACAAGGTAATGTTTACGTAGTTGATACAAGAAATGTGAGAGTACAAAAATTTGATGCTGAAGGTAATTTTCTTACCATGTGGGGATCTCTTGGATGTAAGGATAATCAATTTCTAATACCACATGATATAGCAATAGACTCAGAAGAGAATATTTATGTTACAGATAGTGGAAAATCACACTTTAGAGCAAATTACGATTGTAATAAAGATAATAATAAAGTATAATATAAATGATGAAGAAAATGAAGTATAAAAACTTTGGAATTTTTCTAGCTTTTCTTTATATTCAAATAGAAACGTAATATTCGATATTATTACCTAAAACTTTTATAATTCTAATCATTCTAGTCGTAAAAAGCGTTACTAAAAAAGTATATTATAAAAATAATAATAAACAATAAAATTAAATGGAATATTATTTTATTTCCATTCCCAAATCTTTTCATTAGTATTGCGATTTGCATCTGCGTCATATTCAAAAACTCCTATTTTGTTATTTAGAAAAGATAGTTTTCCATTTGTAGAACTCTTGAAAAATACTGAACCTCTGTCAGTTCTATTATGACCGTTATAGTGTCCTATTCCATATCCTATTCCATATCCTTTCCATGTTCCAATTTCTCCGTATTTGGTTGAAGTAACTCCTTTACCTTCTGAATAAAATGTTTTTCTATCTACTTCGGATGGCTTACTCCAATAAGTTACTATATCAGTCACTCCAATTCCATTTATAATACCAATACCTGTAATTGTAGTCTCGATAGTTGGATTTTCGATATCTAAAACTCTATATGTTGATATCTTACCATGCTGTTCGTAAAGTATATTACCTAACATTATTAATAATTTAGATAACATTCTCATCTCTTATCTTAAAATCATTATTATATGTTGTTGTATTATTATACATAGAAACAAAGAATTGTTTCCAATTATATACATGAAACAGATTACATTTATTTTGCATACATGGATATTAACATCAAAAGATTCTGGTCTTTTGAAATATTGATAGATCTTTCCCTCAATCAAACTCTTCTAATGATGAATGTATATAATGTTTTGTTATCAACATTTCGTGCTTCATCATACCGAGTATCATCTTAAGTGTGTACCATGTTTTTAATATTTTTGCAAAGAATTAATAAATTTGAGTATAGAAAGCAAATCAAGTAAATTTAGTATTCATCTTATTACTAATCATCCTGTTATTGATATTTGCAGATTACTCTACTTCCATTCAATTAATTTGAGCATCTTAATTCTCATATTTTTTTGCAATCAATAGTACTTTTTGACAAGGTAGCAATATTGAGTGGAATTATGTTTGTGGTAAATTAGTTTTCAAATTGTATAACTTTTGCATTGTAGGTTGAATATCAATATGCACTTTTTTCATGATCTCTGCTGGTGATGCATTTTCGTTGATCATTGAATAGAACTCATAAAAATTATCTTCTAGTTTTGTTATATCTTTCAATTTGGTTTTGTCTAAACCAAGAAAGGATTTCAAATATAATTGAAATAAGGTATTAATTTTCATTGCGAGTGATTTAGCGGTTTCATGATAAGCATGATCAACGATCTGATGATTTGATAAGAAGAGAGTGGTATTATCATTTTTATCTGAGGCAACATTATTATTTTCTGAATTATTAAACATATTAACAATATAGGAATTTTCTAATTTGTCAAGATCAAGATTATTATCAGAATTTGTTGTTGGTATTATGTATAATAAATTGGACATATTTGTAAGATCAAAGTTAAAGTCTATTGAATCAGCATAATTTCTTAATACCTCGTCAACGAGGGTAACTATTACTAATGCATTAGACGTGAGATTTGATTTTGATATTTCTTGATTGTATCTATTTGCAAAGTCGCCGTCATTAGCAACATCTTCATCTGTATAAAAAGTGTCAGCAACAAATCTAGCAGCATTATCACTATGATCTATAGCTAGTGTAATATTTGATGGATAATTTTTGTTTGCAAGCTCCAATTCTGTTTTTGTTTTTTCTATTAAAGTTAAAAGATAAATGGAATCATCAGTAGTAAAACTGTGTCCAAACACATTTGAAGAATAGGAATTAGTTAGTAATAAAAATAGTGAAATTACAGATATAGATAGAGTCGACAAATCAGTTCTCCTTAAATTAGTTGTTTTTCATTCAATTTGCTATAAAATTATTTGTGTGAAATAAATTTGATTATCATGTTATGGCATTATGTAAAATGTTGTAATAATTTCATTTGATTAAGATTCTTATATCACTGGCTAAAAATTTTTGAACTACGAATTAAATAACAATTAATATTAAAATTAAGTAAAACAAAAAAATGTTTAATGATTATATTCAAATACTAAAATTTAATTGGCTTGTTATATGGATATTATTGTATATTTAAAATTACTAGTTTTTTTCTTTTGCAGATCTAAAATCATTTTCAATCAAAACTTTAAATTTCATGTAATACAAAAACAAAATCTACTTCGCAGACAATCAGTTTTTTATAAAAATCACATTGTAATTTTTTTTATTTATATATTGTAAAAGTCTGTTTATTATATTTTCTTTAACAACTATGTGTTTAGCAATCAATGTGAATTTCAGAAAAAACCATAATCTGTTATGTTTATTAAATACTAATGTAATTATTGAAATAAGACCGCCTGAATTTCTGATCATATATATTTTTTTATATTTATTGTACAATTTAGGTTAATGGTCTAATATTTAATATTCCCAGAGCTCAATATTTTGGATTTTGATTTTAATTAATATTTATTTTTATTTTTAATGATATTGTTACTTAATATGAGTTTATATTTATATTTCTTATTTCTAGGCTTATTTCTTAATCTACATCCACAACATGGGCAAAAAAATCCTTCCCAGTTGATAAAGATTTGACAAACCTGACATCGTCTTTGTCCTGTCAGATACCTTCTACCAGTGCTAGGTCGCATAGCTCTATGGCTAGAACATATTCCCCTACATACCATATACTAGATTATACGACATTCTATATTAGCATAAATAACAGGATTTTGATTTTATCTATGTTAGTATGCAGCAGATTGAGCTTAACATTGAAGGTTTCAATAGCAATAATAGCAATAATAAAGAAGAAATGAAACTTTATTCAAATTTTATTTATGCGATAAAAACTGAAAACACAAGAAAATTGTATATCAAACGTCTGAAATATTATATGAAATTACTAGGTGCTAATACGTTCAAAGAGCTTGTAGATAAACCACAGAAAATTATTGAATCAGACATAAAAGGATTGGATTGCAATAACTGAGTTTTCCATTTATATTTTTCCTTCAATATATATACAACATATTCGAATAATAGGATTTTAATACAATAATTGACAAAGATTTCTGTAAATATTTCAGGAAAAAGTTATCTTCGTACTCGGTGAGTGGTTCGTATATGCTTGAGTTACTCAAGCGTTGTTAGGATCGCTTGAATTCAAGCGTTGAATTTTTGAGTACAAAATAAAAATATATTCAACTATTTAGATATATGGATAAAACAAGAAAGATTTTATTTATTTTTGTTCAATGAAAAAATCTTTTTCAGTATTTGTCTAAACATTAAAACATGACTGTTAAATATAGCTAGGTAATCAATATGAGAATCCATAAACCTGTCATAATTTTCAATCTTTTTACATTCTAAATCATCTGAAATATCTGCATAACCATCAATATCATAATAGTCATATTCACATTCAACAGTTCGTAATTTGGAAATGTTGGGTATTTTCTTGTTTCACATACCACACTTGAAGATATCCTACTTTAAAGTGTACTTGTCATAGATATTGTATATATGGTTTTAATTGTTGAGTATTTGATCTATAAATAACTAATAAAATAAATTAATTATTATAAATTATTCTAAATATTATTATTTTTTTATCATTAACTTCGTTCTACAAATATTATATACTTCATTTTCTAACTTGATCTGCAAAACACAAAGGTCTTCAACCATAATAGAATCTCTCAAGTTCTATTGACCATAGCCTTCAAAGGGTTAGAAGAATTCCCTAGAAGGCTATGGTTTTAATTAATATTTAAAAAATCTTAAATATTTTGAATGTATATTTAATATAAACAAAGTCCAAATGCACTATCATCATCATGGCCTTCTGTTTGAACCTAGTATCGTTCGATTGAATGGTTCGTTTTCCATAACAGAAGGCTTTGTAAATTGTTAAAATCTTTTATAGTTCGCAGACTCTATTATATCATACTATAACTCGGCAGAAATAATATCGTCTATTGAAGAAACAAATCCAATACAACCATTGATTGGTTTCAATGTAAGTAAATAGGAGAATAGAATTCCTGATCAGACGACCGTTCTTCTACTTATTTTGTTATTATTTGAATTTATTTGTACAATTAATGGTAGTTTAATCAAACATATATTAGATTATATGATTAATAAGTTATTAGGGTGTAGATATTGCTATTTGTAATTGTTATATATTCTTAATAACTATACTGACTAACATAATTTTGTTATGTTGTAATGCTTATTTTTCATAACATATTTAGCTAAGCAATAGACAATCAATTCCAGTTGATTTCACGTAGACGTAGACAACTAGATTCTGTTTACATACAGAAAAGAAACCAATGCTAACATAAAAGAAAGAATACTACTTGTTAAACGTGTTAGATATGATAAACAAGAAGCAGCATCACAGTAGCAGAAAT
>JALDXL010000032.1:0-14847 GCA_032155045.1 Nitrososphaerales archaeon | reverse complement strand
TCAAAGAATTTTGATTCTAAAAATGCTAAACCTTGAATATTTTGTGAAATATATTAAAAATAATCAAAACAGATAATTCTCCCGCATAAACTTTTTTAGGCATTTCAATTGTTTCTTCTACTCCTGAACCAGCAATTACTCGGTTTTACTCATAACTACAATACTAAATAGAAGTAAAAGATATTTTTTTGATATAACTTAATTTTTATGACATATTCATTATATTAATACAGATAAATAGTTTGTAAATATCAATAACAATCGCATCTAACAATTTTGATCTTTGTATTGCATTTTTCATAACCTATATGATATTTTGAATTAAATTTAAACAGTTTATTAAATTCTCAATATCTATCTTCATTTTTTATAAATTAATTACATTAATCAGGATTACATATTAACTTTTTTCAAAATAAAAAGATTAAACGAGACTTTAGTAAATATCTGATACAAATTCTATAAATAATACTAATTTCTCATCTTAATAACGATATTTATTAAATATTTTTATTTTTAATTATTATTGTCATATCTTACATCTACTAAAAATTAAGTCTAATTATATCAAGATAACCAAATAAAATAAAAATAAAAATAAGAATAAAAAAAAGATACTTGTTTTTCCTAAATTAGAAATATGCATAGACTAAAATATAGATCTTAAATTTTAAATATCAAATATGTATCTGAAAATTATTTTAATACTCTCCGCTCTATCACTATTTTTTATATCATCTCTATTATATTTTGATAAAAATTTTTTCTATGTTGGTGCACAACAGTCGATTGTAAGTGATTATGATTTTAACAATTATATTGAACAAATGAATGGACATTTAGATGCTTCAATTATAAATGTTCAAAATAATAATACAAAATTAGCTGTGGCTCATGCTTTACATCCAATTGAAGAAATTTTAGACATTATAAATTCTAGACTAATTCAAACAAATGAAACCTTAACAAAAGAGTTTACAACTAAACTAAACAATTATGTTCAAACGGTGGGATCTGACAATTTAAATAAAATCATTTTAGAAAAAGAAGGCATAGAGACACTGTTAAATAAAGCATTAAACCAATCCATACCTCTAGAAAAACGAAGTAATCCTGATTATATACTTAATGTTACTGCAGAATTGATAAATACCGCATCTGAAGAATATAACGAAGCGATGTATAATGGCAAGATTATTAACTTATTGGAATATCAAGACGGTCAACAATTTATTAAAAGAACCATAATCCTCTTGAAAGGTTCACAAGAATTTTTATCAAATAATGACAAAAAATACATTATGAAGATTCAGAATATAGAAAAAGATTTGGATTTAAAACGAGATCCCAGTGAGATAGATAGGGAAGTAAAAGACATGATTTGCGAAATTAAAAAGGGACTTTATTGTTAATAGCTAACACTGTTCATAATCATTTGGATAGTAGTTAAAATTAATATAATGTAGATCATATTCACATCCTCTAACATTATTGGAATATCATGTTGTTATTAGATATAGTAAAGAACATAAAAATAGTATTAGAATTTAATTAATACGTCAATAAAACTATTTTGTTTATTTTCTAGTACTTTTAGCTTTATATTAAGGAAGAATACAAAAAAGTTTTCTAAACGAAACATAATCAACAGAATTAATTTTTCAGATTAAAATCCTATTCTCGAAAACGAGAAAATAATATTAATATATATATCAAAAAATTTTCAGATAAATTACAAATGATAAATTCTAACCAAATGGTCTATACAATAATTTCGTCAATCCTGATGGCAGTTCTATTATTTCCTTCACTAAATATTAAAGCTCAAGATAAAGGTGAAGAAAGTGATCCATTAACCTTTATATCAAATATAAAAAATTTATTAGATAAATCAATGACAGAAGTAAAGGCTGGTAATTATACAGGTGCGTCTGAATTAGTCGATGTTGCATATATTGACAACTATGAGTATATTGAAGATCCACTAAAAGAACTCGATGAAGATCTAATGGAAGAAACAGAAGTAATGATAAGAGAAGATTTAGCAGGTGCAATAGAAGATGAAAAGCCATTAGCTGAAATCACATTATTATTTAATAGTTCAAAAGCAAACTTAGATAAGGCAGAACAATTGTTTAAACAATAAAAAATTTATTATATTTATTATAATCTTTTTTTATTCTATAGAAAAAATTAAACATTTTTTATACTTTCGTTTCGCTATTAAATAAGGTATGATTAAATAATCATTATATCATCTAATACATTAGTAGCTTATTTCAATCATTAAACCGATAACAAATATTTAATCGATCAGATAATAAAATTAGAATAATATATCAGTATTTTTTTATCATAGAAAGAACAATATAATAGTAACAATCTTCCTATATAGTCTATTATAAAATAAGTAGTATGTATAAAGACATACAATTTCAAATTTTTAATGAGAATATCAGTGATTATCACAAACTATCAAATTGGTCTCCTTATAGTTTTCATGGAAAAATGCAAAATATGAAGATTATTTTAAACCACGATAGGATAGTAATCAAAGTTTTTATTACTTAAATCTACAAAGTTTCATAGGAGTGGGTTAAATCAACCATGTCAATTTGTTCAGTTAAAATAAATCAATCATTTGAAGATAATAACATTATTCTTATGAATCTATTAATTACTTTGATTTTGTTATTTATAAAAGATACCATTCAAATCATATAAAAATCGAGGAAATAAAGATTTTGAATAACAGTTTTAACAACAACGTTTTAATAATGTTAATTATAATGTCAATTATTTTTTTTACTTTTTCTTGGTTTAAATTTTCATTGGCTATAAATGACAACGATCAAGATAGACAATTTGATTATATCTTTGATCCTACAGAATATATTGAATCTGATGAAAAAAGTGAGGACACAAATGATCAACTAAATCAAGAGAACAAGAACACTGAAAATATAATAAGTGAAACAAAAGAAAATAATGCTTCTTTAAATACTGTTTATAATTCAGTAGAGAAAATAGAGGATAGAAATTCAGGTTACAACTTCATAGCAACTGGTGATTGGTACTGTAATGAAGAGACAAAGAAAACAATAGATAATATTCTTGCCCAACGACCTGAACTTATTATTACAACTGGAGACCAGGTAAAAGAATCTCCATCTGCATCTTGTTGGATAAAAATGTCAAAACCAATAATAGATAAAATGAAAATCGCAATAGGAAATCATGATGCTGAATTTGCAAATATTTATAAACAAATAATTAATTATCATCACTTAAAAAGCCCTTATTATTCTCATAATTTTAAAAATATTCATTTCATAAGTGTGTCTACGGAGCATCCTTTTGAAATGGGAAGCAAACAATACGAGTTTATAAAAAATGATCTAGAAATAGCTTCAAATAATTCTAGTATCGACTGGATTGTAGTACATCAACATAAACCATTGTATTCTACAAATCAGGATAAATTAGAAGCAGAACAGTTACGTGACATATATCAACAACTCTTTCAAGAATATGATGTAGATTTGGTAATATCAAGTCATAATCAATATTACGAGAGAACATATCCTATTTTGTACAATGAAAAATACGAAAAGGAAACAAATAAAAAAGTAGAACCAAAACCAATAGTTACAAATCATTCAACAAATGAATATTCAGATAAAGATGGAATAATATTTTTAACCGTAGGAACAGCAGGAGATGAATTAGATCCAGTTAAAGAAAAACATAGATATTATGTCATTCAAGATAGTAAATTTGGCTTTTTAAATGTAGATTTAGAAAATAATGGAAAGACATTAGTAGGACAATTTCATACCAATACAGGTCAAATAATAGACGAATTTAGACTAAATAAATCCTAAGTATTATTCAGTAAAATTTTATTTTGAAAAATCTATTAGAAATTTATTAGTAATGTATATTTATTTTTAGAACAATTGAAAAAAACCATATTTATTAATGATTCAGTATGAAATATTATCTTAGGATAACCCATAATTTTACTAATGATAAGATCTTATACCGCAAAAAAAAGTAAATTTATTCCTTTTACCCATATTCAAACAATAATGAAACTCTTTTAATACTAACCTTTTCAATTATAAGTATAGTTATTGCAGTAAATTACTTTATGAGTGACATCAAATGCCAAGTGATGTAAATTAACGTGTACTAGATTAAATACCTTAGCAGACGTTTAACATAATTAAATTAAATTGTATTAAATTTGTTATAACAAATTAATATTATAATAATTTTTTAAGTTTCATAGTTAAAAATTAGGAAAAAAGATAGTTTATTCCAAGATTGAAAACTAGGTTTTAGTCTTGCTTTCCCTTTAAATAAAGACGGTCTAACAAATAATATTATGTAAAGCCAGATTTTTGAATGCTATATTATCATATTACAATAATGAGAGTCAATGTTAGTCTTTATACCTTATTGATTTATATAGTATCTCAATTAAAAAAAATTCCATTTTGTCTAACCTACTTTGCAGAAATCGAAATAAATCACAACACAATCATTTCTAAAATAAAATCATATTCATAAAAAGGAAAATATAATAATGTTCCTTAATAAAGAACACAAAGATGAGAACTAAATCCTTTCGAGCTGCGATTGTCCAAATGAAATCTTCAAGCAACAAACAAGAAAATTTAAAAACATCAATTAAATATATTAAAGAAGCAGCTGATCGACAAGTAGATTATATTTTTTTCCCTGAATTTCAGATGGCATTTTCGTCTAATAAACAAACAATAGATGAACTTTATGCTATAGCTGAAACATTGCCTGGTAGTACATTTATAAAAAAATTAAGTCGATATTCAAAGAAATACAAAATAGGAATAATAGGAACATTTTTTGAAAAAAATAATGAAAAAAAAGATAAAAAAGTTTTTGATACAGCATTTAGTACTGATAAAAATGGAAAAATTGTTTCAGTTTATAGAAAATTGCATCTGTATGATGCATTTGGTTTTAAGGAATCTACTAAATTCAACAAAGGAAATAAAATCCCTAATCCGATTGTAACAAACATAGGCAAAATTGGTTTAATGATTTGCTATGATATAAGATTTCCAGAATTATCCAGAATACTCTCGATCAATGGATCAGACATAATAGCAATACCATCTGGATGGGTACATGGTATAATGAAGGAAGAACACTGGATTACTATGCTCAAAGCTAGAGCAATTGAAAATGGGGTGTACGTAATTGCACCTAATCAAGTCGGAAATATATTTTGTGGACGAAGTATGATAATAGATCCTTTAGGATCTGTCCTTACAGATTTAGGAGATAAAATTGGCATTGAAATTGTAGATATTCAGAGAAAGCGAATAGATGAAGTTAGAAGGATCCTGCCTTTATTAAAAAATCGACGTAGTGATATTTATAATCTTAATTTTTGATTTTATTTTTTGAAGGACAATTAATATTTATACAATAATTTTTACCATATCTATTAGAGGGATAAAAAATATTTATTATTGGCCAACTGCATTCTGTACACGTCTTATCCGTATTTTTAATCAACCCTTTTTGAGGGATTGGGGCTGTAGCAGTACATCCTTTAGAAAAATAATCAGAACAGGAAATAAATCGCTTTCGAGTTTTCTTAGATCGTATAATTTGAAATCGTCCATTTTTACAAATTGGACATAAACCTATCATTATTAGATCTTTTTTATGTGTCCAATGGTTATCAATTTTTGGAATGTGATCTAATTTTTGAAGATTATTCATAGATTCAATTAAATTAGAGATTATATTATTTAGTATGTCAATCCTATCTTTAACTCCCATCTCAATATCTGCCAAATAACGCTCTAAAGTTCTAGTCAATTCAGTAGAAATTACATTAGGAAGATTTTTTTCCATAAAATCTATTAAATATATACCTAATTCAGACGATCTCAAAATGTTTTCTTTTGTAGATTTAGTTACATAATTTCTCTTAATTAATATTTCTATAATATTCCCTCTCGTTGATTTAGTTCCTATCTCTTCTTTTTCCATTTTAGATAATAAAGAGGAATAATTGAAAAAATTAGGAGGTTCAGTAAATTTTGATTCCAATATAATATCTACGTTGATTAATTTATCACCTATTTTAATATCTGAATAATCAATATGATTTTTTTTTAAATAATAAAATGGATTATAAAATTCAATCCATCCCTTTGAAACGATATTTTTTTCTTCTAAATGAAATGAAAATGTACGAGCTACCAAAATTTTTATTATAATTTTATTAAAAACTGCGGATTCACCAAATGTCACAAAAAATCTTTTGACGATGAGATCAAAGATTTTTGCTTCACCAGAATTTAAATTCACAGGTTTTAAACCTGTTGGATAAATAGCTGGATGAGCAGGATCATTTTTATTACCGTTATTTGGACAAAGTTTATCTCTATTTAGTAAAATGTTAGAATAATCCTCATATATTTTTGATATTTTGCCTAAACGATTTAAGATTTTTCGATAGTTAATTGATGGCGGAAGAATCTGACTGTTTGTTCTTGGATATGAAATTAAAGCTTTTAAATACAGATTCTCAGCAATTGAAAGAGTATAACTTGGAGAATATTTGAATAATCTAAAAGATTCTTTTTGAAGATCACCTAGATTAAAAGGAGTTAATGATTGGAGATTTTCGGTATAAGAGTTTATACTGTTTACAATACCAACTTTATCACTGCATTCATTTATAACAAAATTCGCTTCTTTTATTGTATTTAGGGGATTCTTGTCGAAGGAACATATTAAAATCTTATTGTCTTCTTTAAAATGAGCTTTTATATTCCAAAATGGTATTGGTATAAAGTAATTTATTTGCAGATCCCGATCAACTATAAATTTTAGTGTTGGAGTTTGTACTCTTCCAACAGTTAGATACGAGGACCTATTCTTAACTTTTATAATGCTAGATATAGCCATAGAAAAATTTATTCCATAAATATAATCTAACAAATGCCTAAACATACCAGCGTATGCCATATTTCTATTGATTTTTTCCAGTTGTTCAAACGATTTGGATATATCATCTGGAGCTAGAGTAGACAACTTTGCTCTTTGAGAACTGTTATATGCATTGTTACATATCAACTCTAATATATTATATCCAATTAATTCACCTTCTTGGTCATAATCACATGCATGAATATAATTATTGGCGTTCTTCGAAAATTTACTTATTAAATCTATAAGATTTTTAGTATTTTTATTAAATGGTTTAGATATAGGTGACCAATATAAATCAAATATAGGAAAAATCTTTCCTCTATTATTAGGGTTGTGTAGACCATATAGATGCCCTTTAGAAGATAAAATTACATAATGTAAGTTATTTTTAGAGAAGACATCAAAAACGGTATTATCATGAATTTTAATTCTTTTAATGTCAGAAGTACCTAATGCAATAGCGATTTTATTAGCAACATTTGGTTTTTCACAAATTACAATGGTATATTTTTTGGGTTTTGAATCTAAATTCAAATTATGAATGTTAGACTGCATTCATTATCCTATATTTACTTAAGTGTTTTTAAATAGAATTACTGAATATAGGTGATTAAGATTTAATAGAACAGAATATCAGAAAAGATATAAACAATATTTTATTCAATGTGACTATGCGTGTAACAGTTTCAGCAATAAAAGCAGATATTGGTGCAATTGGTGGACATACGAGACCTAGCGACGAATTAATTGATTCTGTTAAAAATTTTATTGACAAAAAAAGTAAGGATCTTATCATTGATCACTACATTGGATACAGTGGAGACGATATTCATATCATCATGACTCACAAGCTTGGTAAAGATAACGAAAAAATTCATAAATTAGCATGGGATGCCTTTAGTGAAGCGACAAAAATAGCTAAAAAACAGGGTTTGTATGGTGCCGGACAAGATTTGTTAAAAGATTCATTTTCTGGAAATGTTAGAGGAATGGGTCCGGGTGTTGCAGAAATAGAAATGGAAGAAAGACCAAGCGAAGTTTACTGTATTTTTGCTGCAGACAAGACAGAACCAGGAGCATTTAACTACCCGTTTTGGAGAATGTTTGTAGATGCAGGAAGCAGTACAGGCCTTTTGATAAACGAAAAATTGGCAGCTGGTGTAACTTTTAAGATTATGGATGTCATGACAGGCAACATTGCGGATCTAAAAATGTGGGAAGATAAACCAGAATTAGAGGCTGCTCTAATGTATCCAGGTAGGTATGTTGTACATTCAGTATACTCTTCAGAAGGCGATCATATCCTTTCTGCATCTACCGATAGGTTACACAATATAGCTGGAACCTATGTTGGCAAAGACGATCCAATCGCGATAGTAAGAACACAAAAGGATTTTCCAGCAACAGAAGAGGTAGGTAGTGCATTTAATAACCCACATTATGTAGCAGGCGATACAAGAGGAAGCCATCATATGCCATTAATGCCAGTAAAGCTAAATTCACCTGCTAGTATTAATTATTCAATTCCTATTGTAGCTTGCTTAGTATTTAGTATGCATGAAGGTAAATTAACAGGACCTCTTGATGGATTCGCATCAGTTGATTGGGATCTGCAAAGAATGTGGGCATCGGAAAGAGCGATGATTATGAGAAATCAAGGTTTCATTCATCCAGCAACTTTAGTACCAGACGAATTAGAATATAACAAAGGATACGAGGCAAGAATGGCTAAATTGAATCAAAAATTCACCTCAAATGATAGCAATAAATCAAAGAAATCATCGAAGAATAACAAGAAAAAATAATCCTGTAACCTGAATTGAATAGTAATATTAAATTGAAGGGACCGATAATAATTAATTGTAAAAACTACATAGAAATTGCCGGTGAAAAAATTGTTCAGTTAGCAGAAATTGCGCAGGGGGTATCAGAAAGATACAAAATAGAAATAATGATTGCACCTCCTCAAAATTCTTTGTTTTATTTATCACAATTCATTAAAATTCCTATAATATGTCAACATATAGACTACGAAAAAGTCGGTCCTACTACAGGTTTTATTATTCCAGAACTTGCAAGGTCCTATGGAGCATCAGGATCTTTACTAAATCATAGTGAACATAGAATTGAACACAAAGTTATCGAAAAAGCCGTTGAATGTTTGAAACAATTGAAAATGCTTTCTATCGTTTGTGCATCTACTTCGAGAGAAGTAGGTGAATTATCCAGATTTAATCCTGACATGATTGCGATTGAACCACCTGAGTTAATAGGTACTGGAAAAGCAGTTAGCAAAGTTAATCCTTCAATCATCACTGAATCAGTTAGGGAAGCAAAGTTATCTTCTAAAAATGTTAAAGTGATTTGTGGAGCCGGAATAGTGGAAAAGACTGATATTCAGAGTGCAATAAATTTAGGATCGGAAGGAATACTTCTTGCCAGCGGATTAATTAAAGCAAAATCATGGGAAAACAAACTAGTAGACCTTGCTGAAGGTTTTGAATAATGGAAAATTATCGATTTATTTTTTATTTTGTAGTAGAAATCAATGGATAAAAAATTATGCTCCTACTCTTTTCATTTTTGATCCACAACGAGGACAAGATACTTGATTATGTTTAGCTCCGCAATTCATACAATAATAGTTTACAGAACTATTCCCAAACATTGTAGCACTTGATAATCCTAGTTTTTTAAACTGTCTTTGTCGTATGTAAAAACTCAGGAGGAGGAAAACTCCAATTATAATTGGTAAGGAGTATGGAAATGGTACTATAAGAGAAATAGCAATGCTAATAGCAAGAGATATTCCTAGCCATAGTGCTTGGTTTAGTATAAAGTTTTTATTGTTGAAATCACTCATACATTTATTTTATATCCTTTATGTTATTTATAAATTATTTAGATAATAGAACACAATTTTAAAAGTTGCGTTATTCATCACATTTAAATATTCGCTATGTTTATAAAAAGTTACATCGACCAAACCGAAGGGGAACAATTTACCCATGGTCTCGGGTATTGAGCAGATATCCGGGACCATATTGATTTTTAATAATATTTGTTGATTTGTTATTTTGGTGACTTATTTTCCCATAAAATACTGGTATACAACATCTCTGGTACTAATTTTTTAAATGGTACTCCTGAACCGTCATAGAATTTTGTGAACCATTCGTATAAATGAAGCCTAAGAGCCTGTATATAGACCAATAGCCCTTCTATCATCATAACACCGAGATTTCCCATTATAGCGACTACTATTCCAACAGCATAGTTACCGGTGGAGAGAAAGAATTCAACTCCGTTATTAGCGGTTCCCATTAAAGCAACATGTACAAGCAGCATAATTCCAATTCTAGTATAACTAATTGTATTAGCAAATAACTCTACTAATCTAATTAACATAACTTCTATTACCGTCATGAACAATTCTTCATTCACATTTCCATGAACTTTCAATTTACCAAGTTTAACTCCCAATGGAACTGCAATTATTTGTAAGACCATAGTTATCATGAGTATCAAAAACGAAATTTTTGTAACTATTTCAACAGTAACCCAATCCCCAGCAATATTTGAAAAGAATGGGGCTGGATTTTGATCAGTATACATCTCGAGGACTTTATAGTTGGCGCCGACTGCAGCTAACATAAGAGAAATAATTGCTAGATACATTATCAGAGTAGGTAGACGATTAGTAAGTACTTCATATTTTTTGCCTTGTTTTATTCCCTTATATATAGAAAATGCGAAAGCACTAACCAGATGTGTAATACCTATATTGATTGAAAAGGTAAGAATAGTAAGTACAGTTTCCTCAGAAAAGTCTGCTGCATTTAATATTCCTATAAATCCTAATGATCTTAAAAATTCACCACCAGGAACTTCAAGGATATGAAACCCAAACGCCTCACCTACTATCAATCCTACAATGACTGCTGATAGGCCTGAAGCTAGTATCAACGTACCCCATTTTTTTAAATTTCCCGTTCCACGAATTCTAAATGCAGCTCCAAGAAGAGCTAATAATGCTCCTTGTCCAGCATCACCAAACATCAATCCATAAAATATAGGAAAAATAAATGCGATCATCGTAGTAGGATCTATTTCATTTGATTTGGGCTGGCCTTGAGTAAGCGTTATTGGTTCAAAAGACCTGAAATATCGTCCATTGGCAAATAATGTTGGTTCTTGATTTTCTTTTGATTGCTGATTATCGTCATCATGAGAATCGCCTTTTTCTTCTTGTGGAATAGTTTTCCGATTCTTATGTTCTAATATAGTTATCCATTTTTCATGTAATTTCTTGAAGCTATCATCCATACCTGTGGGGATATATCCTTGAATAACTGCAAAATTCTTTAAACCTGCTGGTTTTCTAAAAGTTTCTAAAATTTCCCGCACAAGTTGTGAAGATTCTCTCAAATAGAGAATTTTTGAAGAGTTTTGTTTGCTTAAATTCAATATAGTAGAATCAATTTCTTTTTTCTTTATAGTCAATTCTTTAATACGTAATGTTAGATGTTGGAATGCTTCATTTGGATTTTGGGAAAAAGTATTAGGTATAGTAATTTGTGTAGTGTCAAAACTACGTATCACTTTCCCTATTTTATCAGCCTCGTCATTACTACCAAAGAGGAATAATGCAGAATTAATATCATTTAATTTTAATGGGAAAAGAGAGGTATTTGAAATAGAACGTTGAATCTCTGGTAAATCTTTAGTTTTAATAATGAACATATTTTGATATAATAACTTACTAGTGTTAATTTTAGATAAATCAAGTTTTAGGTTGGAAACTACAGCAAGAGTATCTTTTAATGTATTATATTCATCAAGCTGTCTATTTACAAAATCTCGTTCTTCAATAATTTTTGAGGTTTCTGCGATCACAGTCTTTGAATCATCTTCTAATTTAGTTATTAACTGATCAATTTCTGAAACTTGTAATTCTTTTTTATTCTTTGGAGTGCCTTTGATAAGAGCATTCATAATTCCTATTTCTGTATTAATTCCTAGTTCACGCACTATTTCATCAATATTCTGAAATAATTTTTGTGAACGTAAATGTAGTTGGTCCAAATTAGGATCAGAAAATTCAGAATTGGAACTTATTGGATGAAACCATTCAAACTGCGCCAGTTTACTAGCCACTGTTGAAGATTCATTCCTAGGAAGAATTAAAGTAACCTTAGCAAGCTGCGCTAGGCCCATATAAAAATCTGGAGAACAATACCACTTAAAATCTTATCTATTTGAATAAAGAAATCTAATATAATTATATGAAAGATTAATCGGAATATTGGTATATCTAATGATATATTAGGAAATACAGTAAATTTCTAATTCATCATACTTATCTTTTACAGCCAACTTGAAAAGTGTTTTCATAAATAAGTAACCATTATTTCACTCCTAGAACTGGTAATTTTCTAATCAAAATTTTATTATCAATCATCGTATGTAATTAACCAAATTTAGGAAGATCTGCTACATTGAAAAGTAAATAAGATAGATCGATTCCTGGAGTCCCGCTTTGAATATTTACAACGACAGAATCATTTTCTTTAT
The DNA here is from genome assembly GCA_032155045.1 of Nitrososphaerales archaeon. GTDB lineage: Archaea > Thermoproteota > Nitrososphaeria > Nitrososphaerales > Nitrososphaeraceae > TH1177. The sequence continues at coordinate 2,274 of JALDXL010000032.1, read as the reverse complement.
TTTTTATTTTACAAGTAACGTAACTTTGTCCTATTTCAAATTTATCTAAATTAATCACAGATTTGAGAAAAGAATTTTTACTTTGCGGAATTTCGTATGACATTGATTGAGAGTATGCATCATAATAATAGTTCATAAAATTAAATAGAAATAAAATTTTTATAACATTTTTAAGAATACAAATTATTTTTTTAACAGTTGAATAATCCATATAATTTACAATATTTTTTTACTTTTTATATTAAAACAGAATATTTTTATAAATTTTATTTTTAATCCTATCAAAGTAGGAATTATTAGTTTAATAAAACATAACTTTAAAAAAAGGTCTTTTCAATAATAATTGATACTTAGGTTGTCGGAGAAAAATGCAAATATAAAAGGACCTAATTCTCAATTATTTAGAATTGAGGCCATTATAAGAGAAGAGAAAGTACATGACGTCTTATTGCAGTTAAATAAGCTTGGTGTCCCTGCAACTTTTCATGATTCGAAAGGGATAGGAAAAGGAGAGAAATATCAAATAAGATACGGTAGACATGGGGATATTACTACAATGGCTTATTCTAATAGAAGAACTGTAGAGACAATAGTTACCGAGGATAAAGTAGACGAAATAGTGTCTCTAATAAAAGATTCTGCAACAATTGATAAAGCAGGCCCAACTGGAGGAGTTATTCTAATTTCTAAAGTGGATCAACTTATAACAATATAACATTATAACCTAACATAATCTTTTTATTTTAACAGCTAGACCACTTAAATACAGCAAGAACAAAAACAAAAATCTAAAGGTAATGATAGATCTTACATGAATTTTTGTCTTAGACTTTAACTATTGTTATTATTATTATCACGACATGACAAGGAATTATTGAATTAATATAAAAATTTTTTAAAAATTTGGTTATAATAATTATTAAATTTTACCATATCTAATCAAATACAACAAATTCTAATCTGAGAGTTTTTTATCTAATAACTCCACGAACATATTGAATGAATCTTTAGGAATGACAGCTCCACATGCTTTATCATGACCTCCTCCACTACCTCCTAACTCGGAAGCAATATCATTTACAGTTCTTCCTAAATGAACGTTGCAATCCTTAGATCCTCTAATGGAAATAATAAAAATTGCCTTATCTTCTTTATATTTATAAACCATTGCAACTTTTTTTTCGGAAACTCCAAGAACAAAATTAACTACTGTGCTTGAAGCCAAGTCCAGACTATTTTGTACTAAAGCTAGATTATTTTTAATTTTTATCTCGCTAGAAAGCGAATTAATAGCATTAGATATTTTTTTTGCGTATTTTTCCGCTTCTATAAATCCACCATCAATTTCATGTGGAAATTTCATTTTAGATAAAACATTAACAATATTATATAGATAGTCCTCATTGTTTTGGTTAGAAGAAATCATGTAAGACATTGCTGTTGATTCAAGCATTAAGAATTGTCTATCGTAACGAGATATAAGAGACGATGCAATAGGTCTGTTGTCTAAATAATCAGTTAAAGCCCCTGCTGCTGCGAAAAATGAAGCATTAGAAGAAAGTTTTTTTTTAAATCTTTTGTAGACTTGCACACTAGTACATTCCTCTGTTGAATGAATCAGAGTAACGCCAGTTTTTTTTATTTCTTTTTTTACTTCTTCTTCAAGATCATGATGATCTATATATGTTACTTTATATCCTAATGAAATCATTTTACCTAAACTGGAAATAAATTTATTTTGATTTTTTTTGTTAAGTCCGAGATCACAAATAAAAATTCTATTATATCCTTTTGCCATTGGCAAAAGGTTCTTAACTAATTTTTCAAGTTTATTCACAAGGTTTGCATAATCCACTAAAACTACAGACACTTTTTTAAAAACAGAACTTACTAGTATAGCAGAAGATAAACCATCCACATCTTCTTTATGGGAGATACATATCGTTATTGCCATGTTAAACTACAATTAGATATTACTTTCTGTTATATTCTTTTGAATTTTTTTACTTCTAATTGTTAAAAGTGAAGATATTAACACAGTTGCAGAAAAAAATCCCGAAATAGCAATCATTATCATGAAAGGATCTACAATTTGTTCAGTTGCCATATAGAATATCCAAAACTATTATGTATATATATATATCATTAAGATAGATTGCTATTTTCTTAAAGCAAGCTACAATTAAAACCTTTAAATATTACTATTTAAATCGAATAATATGTCAAATAATCAAGATAGCTCTGTTCCAAAAATTGTAGCATTAGAAGTTTTGG
>JALDXL010000031.1:0-15332 GCA_032155045.1 Nitrososphaerales archaeon | reverse complement strand
AAAAAATTAGTCAGTCAGTCCAAAGTTAGTCATAGTCTCTAAAATGATCTATCTCAACCAAGTCGGCTATGGCTTTACTCATTAACGCCGTTCTACAAATATTATATAGGACTTTTAAAGTTTATCTAACATAATCGCATCTCCTAAATGATCTGTCAAAACCAATTCTTTCCGTAACCTTCTAGGGGCTAAGAGGACTCACTATAAGGTTATGGTTATAACCAATATTGTCATATGTTAACTAACAAAGTTAATCAAATTATAAATAAAATCTAGTTTTATTTCTGGTGTTACCTTTCAAGCCTTATTCATAGTCCATATATGCCAAGGTCATAAGGTAAAAGTCTATGCGATGTAGATGTAGACATCATCCAAGTACGCCATAGCCTTGTCCACCTTCATATAGTCTTCTAGGTACTATTTCTGGAGGGCTATGGCTTTTTAAGATCAATAATTGTTAACTAATATAGTTAATCAAATTATAAATAAATTCTTCACCAAACTGTCATACCAACTCTTCTTCTATCCGTGTCAAGATACTGAAGAATACCTACTAAAAAAACTAGTCATAACATCCTCTATTGTTATGATCAAGGTCATTCTTAGAGACTTATGGTTTATTATCAAAAATTTATATTGAATGAAACTAAATATTTTTAGGAACAAAATTCATTTTCTCTATTGTTTTTACTATAACTATTTTTCTTATACATTTGATAATAAATATATTAATCTTATAAATGATAGATGAATATGACTAATGGAACCACTTTTCTAGTCTTTTACAGGTTTAGACCTTTAGATTCTGAAGAGAAGAATATAGCAAAACAAGAATGGGAAGATATTAAAAATTCTTTACCTGACAATATTGAACTAATAGGCGAATTCAACCATGCTTGGGGAACAGAATATAACGGATTTTTAATGTTTCAATCTGAAACAAGCGATTTATTTTTTGAATGGTGGACTGGGTTCAAAGATAAAATCAGATGGTATGTCGAAAAAACTCATACCATAGTGGCGCGAAGAAGGTGAAAAATATAACCTTTATTTTTTAATATAAATTATTTAAAAATTATTAAAAAAAAGATTTGATAATTCTGATTTGTGGATTACCAGGAACTGGAAAGACCTTTCTAGCTCATGAACTTTCCAAGTATATTCGTAGTACTGTATTATCCACGGATAAAATAAGGAAAGAGTTAATACCCAAACCAACCTATGCTCCATGGGAAAGAAGCTTAATTTACGATGTATTATTTTTGCTAACAAAATATTTGCATTCTTCGGGAATTAATTGTATCTTAGATGGTACATTTAATATGGAAAAATCCCGATATGAAGTCAAAAATTTTTTAAATCTAACTAAAAAAAATTTCTATATAATCGAGTGTATTTGCCCAGAAGATATTATCATTACTCGATTATTATCGAGAAAAGGTGATTATTCAGATGCAACTGTTTCAATATATTTGAAGATGAAAAGAATTTATGAGAGGATTAGCGAGGACCATATATCAATAAATACTGCTAAACCAATTGATGTGAATATAAATAAAATCTTGGAATATATTTATGGATCAAAAAACGATAAATTAATAGAAGATAATAAGACCAATGGACAATCTAATATCTCAACATAAAAGACGGTTAATTGTTATATTTCTTTAGTGATATTTTTAGTTTTATGATATTCCAGTTAATCTTTAGTTAAATATATGATAATAGATTATAATTATAAAGAAATCTTATGGAGAAATTCCAATTATTTTAGGAGGAAAATTGTTATAAATATTGAATAAAATATGAATGATAAAGATGATTGAAAAACCAGAAAATGCGTAAGAAAAAATTTTCTTTATTAAAAGAGGTTTACTTCTAAAGTTATGAGATAAAGAAAATATTACCATAAAAAAAGTTTAGTATTAATATATTTTTGGTTTTGGATAGATTTTAAATGTAGAATTTTCTAAATTTATTTTCCCTTTTTGTAATATATAATAATATTATATAAAATAATATTATATAAAATAATATTAATTGTATTTGCTATCCACTGGAACATAAAAAGAATTTTGAAATTTTTGACTGTAGCATGGTTTTATGCTGACATCGTATTTACTAATAACTATTTGTTAAATTCATACTAAAGAAAATACATTATTAACGGAGTGTAATAGCCATTCACACATATACTTTGTTAAAGTTTAGATAATATATCTACTGAGTTAATCATACCTTAAGCTAAAATAATTATTATATTTCTATACATGAAGATTAGTTTTGGTAGTTAGTAATGCTATTAACGACAAAAATAGGATTTAATTGAGGATAAAATTGTAATTGAATTTGGCAGTCAAATTTTCTCTGATGCTATAGGTTATTATCATACATTGACAATCAAGTAATTGGACTCATTATTTAAGAAGAGAAATTCCGTGTTACTGGAAAATAGATCTATAAAATATTACTTAGATCAAGAAAATATTGGTTGATAGAAAATACAGTTAGTAATTCAAAGATACAGAATGTTTGATGTATTTTATCAATATATGCCAAAATTATGTATATGGTATATTCGATTTTAACAAAAATAATAAAGATCTAAAGATTGGAAAGATGAATGTTAATATATAGTATTATAACGTTGTCAAACAGTGAAATTGTTAATTTGAATATTTGTAACTTATAATAGGTGCCATAGAAAAATTAAATTCTATTCTTTATACACAATTTTTCCTTCTCCAAATACTGTTGTTGGGTAGCTCGACAATACAAATGGGTCATCATTCCAAAGAGTAATTGATGCTTTATAACCAGATTTTATTTGTCCAATATTATTAACCCCTATTATTTCTGCAGGTTCTTTAGTTATTTTAGAAATTGCTTCAGCTTTTGTACAACCAAATCTCAATAAATATCTCAATCCGTAAAAGAGATTTCGTTGCAACAATACTGGATGATCCGTCATGAGTGCGAATTTAGAATTGGAACTTAATAGCTTTTCTATATTTCTCCAACTTTCATGTTTTAATTCTACTTTATAAGGAAATGAATCTAACGGTCCATAAATAATGGGAATTCTATTTAACTTTAGATGAGAAAAAATATTTTCATTATGAACATCACACAAATGGTTTGCAATAGCCCATAAATTGAATTCCTTAATCAATTCTAACATGATCATAACGTCATCTTCTTTATGGACGTGTACCATCAATTTGTATTTTTTTTTCAGAATATCAATAAAAAGTTCAATTTGAGGATCAATTTCATCTATTGATTTTTTCTTTTTCTCTAAAAGTGCCATTGTTTTTTTAGCTTTTAATAGGTTATCTCGAAGCATTGCTACCGAACCCATTCTCGTTGAAGGTCTATTTCCTTTCCATTTTATAGTGCTTCTAGGATTATATCCTAATGCTGTCTTTATTCCAATATTGGCTATGAAAGCATTAGAAATATTGGATGCGAAATTTCTAATCAAAACAGCTTTACCACTTATTATATTACCACTACCGGGTAACACTACGGAATAAAGAACCCCTGCTTCTATAGATTCACGAAAGGAAGGATCATCCATATATATACTATGTAAAGCGTTAGATAAAGGATAAACCGAATCCATCTGTTCGTTTGCCTCTTCTTCATTTGCTGGTTCTCCACTTCGAATCATGCCTATATGACTATGAGCATCAATGAATGACGGTGTGATCGCACCAACATTTGCTATGACTTCATGTATTCCAGGAGGTTTTGAATGACCTACAAATTTTATACTATCTCCTTCGATTCCTACATAACAATCTTTTTGTTCGCTAATTCCATCAAATAGTATTTTTGTTTGTATTAATTTCATAATAATGTAAGTTTTTTCCTTTTTTTCCTTATATTATTTCCGTTGATTTTACCTCATTTTATAGTATATTATTAAAATAATTGAATTATTTTTTTCCCATAGTACTTTTCTTTATTTTATTCTTATTTTCCATGATTTCAAGGTCTAATAATTTTCTTCTTAATTGATTACTACTATTTAAATATAAAATGGTTGCCGTAATTAACGCAACTACAATTAAGGGTCCAAAAATATCATTGAATCTAATTTTTTCAAATAGCATTGTTTTAGAAATATTACTTTCTGTTTGATTATTATTATTATCATTTGTTACCATTCCTTGTGATGTATTTATTGATTGGGGAGGAGAAGGAGTAAACTTAATTGTAACTTTTCCTAAAGCATTACCTCTTTGTTCTGCAAACCATATATCTTTTTTTGAATCTGTTACAAGATATTGAACAAAAGAACTAGATGTTGGAATATTTATGTTAGCAACTTCTCCTGTTTGTGGATCTAATACTGCTAATGTGTCTGAAACATGCTGTGCAATCCATAAGTTACCATAGATATCAAATGCCATTCCAAATGCTAATCCGTTAGTATCTGTTAATGGGAATTCTTTAAAGTCTGAAGTTAATGTATTAAAAAGAATTACAGAATTCTTTGTATGGTCACTGATATACAAATTCGAAGTTTGAGGATCTAATATTATTGAAGTTGGCTCAGAAAAAATATTGTCTCCTTGAATTTCTGAGTTAGAAACGTTAGGATATTCAGTAATTATTTTAGATTTTATATCTAAACTCCCTATTTTTCCTATAGATTCTGCAAACCAAACATAACCATTATTTTTGTCATAAACAATTCCAAGTGGTCTTGAGTTTTCTGTAGGAATTTTAAATGTTTCAAATTTATTTTGATTAATATCATATTTTAGAATTGAATTATCCTGAATTACAGTCATCCATATATTTTCATTGTTATCTATTGTTAAACCTGATATAACTCCTTTACTTGGTAGTTCAAATGTTTCAATTTCTCTATTATCAGTGTTGTATTTACCTAGTGTACTTGAGGTTGGGTCAAGGAACCATAAAAAGTTCTTATTAGTAGTATCAAATACAGATAATGTTACTAAATTAATCCCATTAACTTTATGTTCTTTAAAACTTTGATTTCCAATATTAAATTCCCAAATTCTACCACTTCCTGGTTGGGAATCACCTACCCATATCGAATCGGTGCTTGCTTGATATACAGGATACAACAATAAACTATTTCCTGGTGTTTTATACTCAGTAATATTAAATTGTAATTCATTTATTCTTGGTTTGATATCTACATCAAAATTAGCAATTGTATTTGGAATATTAGGTTGTGTTGTCTTTCCTTGGATCTCCAAGTTCCATACCCCAAGGGTGCTGATTGGAATATTTGCCCTAAATTTTCCACTAGATATTTTATTCATATCTATTTGAATAGGACCGATATTTCGTTCTAATTGTGACATTTTTATAGTAGCGTTATTTATGGAATCTATCGGTTTATTATCATAATTTACAAAATTTACAACAATATTATTCTGTCCTAATCTGGCAGGTTGTAAATTAACTTCTACTTTTTGATCTTCTGTATATATAATTGTAGAATAAATATCGCTATTGTTCGTTTGGTTTTGAAAATTGAGAGTGTCAATTAAATTATTCACGCTTGGTGAAGGTATCTCTCCTGAAGGTAATGCCATATTAGCTAATATCGAAACAACAAACAGAAGTGCCAATCCTAGAACTGTTTCAATTCTTAAACTCCAAATTAATTTTTTAAAGATACTTTGATCATGAACAATTGTTTCTTCACTTTCACCTTTTCCTGCGATATTTCTTATAGATAAATTTGAAATTCTTTTTTCAGTTATGAATTGATGATAGCCTCCTATTATTATCATGATACCCGCAATTATTAATTTGATTATCAATATTTTACCATAGAGAGAAGCTATGGTTATTGAGAGGTTGTTTTCTAACGACCACAATAAGGTGGGTCCAGTTATAGATATACTGCCTAAAACTGGTATTACTATTATTGAAAATCTGGGGATCAACGTCGAAATAATTTTTGCCTTTAATTCTTCATCTTTTATTAAATATATTTTAGTTACAAAAATAAATGTCAAGAATATTAAACCGCCAATCCAAAGAGAAGCAGCTATGCCATGGAAGTAATCTATCAATATAGGCACAAAATTAGTCAATGCTGCAGAATGAGAAATTAAGCTGTTGGTAAAAAGTATGCTTAATCCTAGAAATATTATTGTGATAAAATATCTGGATATCCTAACTTCTTTTTTAGAGTTCTTAAATTTTTTAAAAGCTAAAAATAAAAATCCTAACAGAACTGAAGTCAGACCAAATCTTATAATAATGATCTTTCCAAATTCAGTAGATAAAACATCTCCAGCTGAACCGCCTATTGCTATAGATTGAATATATACGGTGGCAACTATAGAAACAAGAATTAAACTAGCTGCAAATATTATTAATTTTAAGGCATTATTTCTAATTAGATCTAAACTTGGTTTAAGAAAAGTTTGTATTCTTTCAAATTTTGATAAAGGTTTTTGAATCCACAAAAATATAAAGGCTGTTCCTACAATTATTATCTGTCCTATATACCCAGGTATTCTACTAAATGAATTTTCTAACGATAACAAATCCAAGATATTTTTTGAGCTAGATTGAACATGTGTAAAATCACCTTTTCCCTTACCTATACTAAAAACAATAGACTCATCAACTACATGTCCATCTACAGCCGAGAGAACTTTAGTGTTTACAGTAAAGGTTCCTTCGCTTAGATCTTTTTTTAGGGGAATTGAAATAGTAGAAGAATCTCCATTATAATTTTCTGGTTTTCCATCATCTACTTTATTTCCCTCAGAATCGATAACTGAGATTTGACTATACTGTAAAACAATTGGCTCGCTAAAATAAACTATGACTTTGTCTGGAGGAGTCTCTAAAGATTGAAATTGCTTCGGATTTGAATCGGTTATTATTGGATGTCCATAGACTGGGGATGGATAGAAACTTGAGCTGAATAATAAGAAAGAAAGTATTAAACTAGAAAATAAGAAAATTTTTATGAATTCTCCCATTGACGAAAACTTGTTATTTTTAATACCTTGAACAATTAATTTGTTTTCTTTGACTCTTGTTAGTAGATTTTATACAAATAATTAATATATTTTTACCTTATTCCATAGACCTAAAATATATAAAATACATATTTTGGATATAGTATCTGACATATTTGGAAAAATTTTCGTTTATCCTAGTTCTAGTGGCAGGGATATCATTTCTAGTTTCTATCTCTGTTTGTAATAATAATATAGTGTTTGCGCATATTTTTTCAAGTACGCCTAATTCGATATTTAATGAAAAAGATGGGTACAGTGTGGGATTTTTGCCTTATCCTGCATTACCAAAAGTAGGTGATAATAATACTTTATTAAATTTTAATGTCCAAAAAAATGGAAATGACGTAACCAATACATTTGTGTCTTTAATTATTAAAGATAGTTCTACAAATAAAATAGTTCATCAAGTCCCATATAAATTTCATGAGTTTGCTGATATCACCTATTCATATACTTTTCAAAATCAGTCTAAATATTCTTTATCATTATTAACTAAAATTGCAGGAGATACTAAATATGAGAACAACCCTCTTATTGTAAGTTTTGATATGGATATATCTAACTTTAATGATATGCTCTTAGCCACAATATTATTTTTTATTATATTCTTTTTAATAATCATTATTATATTTGTTCCTAACATTAGAATAACGATTTATGACTTTTTTAAAAGAATTTTTGTAAAAATGTGACGAAAAGAAACTATTATGTTAATATACCAAGGTACTTTTTACTAACATACAAACACTTTTTTTTATTGACCAAGCTATCAAGATATATTTCTAAAGTACTAATAATATTATATATTTTTAATTCTTTGGATTCCTAAAATAATGAAAAAATGGGTCGAAGATTAGAAATTATTAAGATATTCCATTGAAATCCAAATCTAATTAGAACAAACGAATGAATTTTAGAGGTAAAGTAAATAGCAGTACTGTACCATAAAATCTCTTTCGTAAGTTATAAACTAAAACTATAGTTAACAGTATTCATGATACTTATCAATTAGAGTATTCTACTCTATATCTTTTTTCTATAATTCTTACCACATCATATATTAAATGTATATATTTAAGAAGATGTTTTCAAAATTATTAAATTTAAAATCTACTGGTTTTGTACATGCTCAAATATTTAGGAATAGTCTTCTTACTAGTTTTGGCTCTGACACTGAGTATCATGTTTTCTTCATTACCAACTGTTATGGCAAAGGTGCCACAATTTGTAATAACAAATGAAGCTGATGATAATAATGATGGTGATAGCAAGAACGAATTAGTAGTTATTTCTAAGATTAACCTACAAAATATATCCAAAACTGGGATAATTAAAGTAGTTGGTGTTATCAATGGAGAAGAATTTATTAAAAATATTCCTATCGACAATTTAAAAGATTCAGCTAAAAAAATGAATATTAAATTTGAGATGAACAAGAATAACGATTTAAATATTGCGCATAAACCTGATGAATTCTTTATTTGTGCATATCATATTACAAATCCTAGTAATATCAATGACAATAATAACAATAATATCAATGACGATAATAACAATAATATCAATGACAATAATAACAATAATAACATAGAATCAGTATCATATGAAGAACAAAATAGTAATTCTGGTATTGGTCCTATGGTAGAATATTTTGATTGTAATGAAGGAGATATTCAATCTACCACTAAACCAACAAAGTCTAGTTTATTCAATGCAAAATCACAAGTCTACAATAAAACAGCTTATCATTATAACATGTATTCAAAAGACCAGAAAACATATTTTGCAACTATGGATGACTATGACGGTGTTATCACTACAAAGTTTCCACCAATTACCTCTTCTAAATCCTATTTGACTAGTACCGTTTCAAATCAAGATGATGAAATAAATAATATTAATAATTATACAACTAGTACAAGCAAAACAGAATATGATACTATCGACAAACCAGTAAAGGTAAAGATAATAGTTCCAATGGAAGATAAAAAAAATGCTACAAAAATAAAGATTGCAGCAATGCTTAAAGGACAAATTAAATCTGAAATCGTGGATGTTCAAAAAGAATTTGATAAAATAAAAGGATATACAATTAAAAGAACATTTGCATTTGACAGAAATACCGATATGGGTCCTATTCAAATTGGAGATAGATATCATGCTTGTGTAATAGGAAAAGATTTGTATCCTCCAGAAGGTTCTGAATGCGAAAAGAGATTAATCAAAAATCTAGAAAAAACCAATTCGTTAGCAGCAAGATAAACAAAATTGCTGCATATAGGAGTCAATAAAATATTACAACAATAACAAAATAAATGATACAATTAATAGTACAAATAATATCTAAAAATATATATATACCTAAATAAAAGAATATATACCTATATTCATTTTTAATTCGAACTATCTTTTATATAATTTTATTAACTTCCTATCATCTATCATCAATTTTATAATTTTTAATTTAGATGTAAAATAGGGATTAAAAATTCGTGTGGTAATTAGAATCTAATGCAGAACAATGACAATAGAATAGATTACAGATAGATAAATTGTTATTTTACAATTATCGATATTTAAAATTTAGATAATAGCTTCATAAGAAGTAAATACTATCCTGTCTTCCTATATGTTATACCATAGGAAATGATGGTTCGAGTCATAGCCTGAACTTCTACCAATACCTATAAATTCAACCAACATTAAACATGTTTGTCATATTTTCAAACTAGGACACTTTTAAAGATTCAATCATCCTTTGAGTAGTTATATTCAGAATTAACCTTTAACAATTAGAATAAATAGAATACTACTAGGAATCTAAATTTATAAGAATCAGATATTTGTTACTCGTATTTATACATTAAATCTCATTGAATATTAACGAAAGAAATTAATTCAATGAAATATACATAGATTATGATGAAGGAAACAATAAATATTGATGAAGGAGTATGGGAAAAAGCTAAAATTGAAGCCGAAAAAAGAGGTATATCTACTGACGAAATAATAAAACAAGCTTTAGAGATATTCCTAGGCGGCGATACAAAAAAGATACCACTTAATACTGAATAACCATTTCTTGAGATCCATAATTCAGTATGAGATTTCACAATATATTATGACATAAATAATAATCTTAAAATGAATATATTAGGTAACTATGAAATATAATGAACTCTAGGTACATTTTTCTTAAAATCAAGGCATTATCGTAATCATGAAAATAAAATAGAACTTCCCTCTAATGTTGTTATAATATAAAGAAACAAATGATAGTGTTAAGATATATGAAATTAAACATCCCTCAAATTGGTTTGTAAATCTATTATCTTTACATATGAGAATATTTATTATATATTATATTATTATTATTAAAGTAACTTAAATTTTTTTATCATTATAATTATAAATTCTTATTTTTTTTATTAAACTTAAAAAAAGATAAAGATAAAACTCAATAATCTTAAATTATCAGTATATAAAAAATCTTTATCAATTAATTAATTTAAAAGATTTAATATTGGTAACTTAATAATTATAATATCCTTAATTTTAATTATTTAAATATTATATTACATAATTTTTTATCAAGGTTTAATAGTATGTATTATTTCTTTATTAAAAGCGCTGAATCGATCAAGATTACAAATTTACATAGTACCATAAATATATACGAATACATTGTCGTTACAAGATAAGGTTGTTTTGATTAGTGGTTCATCTTCTGGGATAGGATATAGTATGGCAAAGTATTTTGCAGAGACTTCCGGATCTACCGTTATTATATGTTCTCGATCTATTGAAAGAGCTATTAGAGCATCTAAGACTATTAAAGGAAAAACTTTTGCTATAGAATTAGATATAACCAACCAAAATAACATATTAGATGACATAGAAAATATATTAAATAAATTTGGTAAAATTGATGTATTAATCAATAATGCAGGGTATAGATTTGATAAACAATTATGGTACAAGAAATTTCATGAAGTTGAAATTGACAAATTTCTAGAAATTATTAATACAGATCTAATCGGTTCAATTCGACTATCTAAATCAGTTATTACACATATGATAGACAGGAATATCAAGAGTAATAACCAAAACGGAGGTGTTATTATTAATATTGCTTCTACACCAGCTATTAATGGGCATGTAGAAGGTTCCCCTTATACAATTGCAAAATCAGGGATTATGGGATTAACTAAGCATATCGCAAGAGAATATGGAATACACAATATAAGGGCTTATACTTTGGCTTTAGGGAACATTTCTACTGATGCAACCTATTATTCAATGGATGAGCTACACAGATCCTTAGCGACACAGGAAACATCATTAAAAAGATGGGGAAAGCCAGAAGAAATAGCTAAAATTGCTTCTCAAATAGCAAGTGATAGTTTTTCTTATGCTACAGGAAATACCATTATTATAGATGGGGGAACTATAATGCTATAGTGACAGTCAATTAAATGAAGTTAACTTAAAAACAGAAAATAGTGACAACTATGACAACTATGACAACTATGACAACTTCCTGGACGTGCATACTAATTTTTCTAAAAAAAAATCTCATGAGAAATTAAGGATAAAGGAGTGAGAAAAAGAGAAAATTGAAATTTTTTTTTAATATATTATTTTTAAATAAAATATAGATACATTTTCAAAAAGTCGACATAATTGTTATAATCATCTGAATCGTCGTTATTATTTAGTTAGGCAAGAATGAGGTAAGGAAGGAAAATTGAAATTACAGCACCACCAACTTACAGGTATTGAAATAGAAACAGGTTTAGATTTTATTATATCTCACTTTGAAGAACCTTTATTCCCTAGAAAGATATCCACGTTCAAATCAAACAATAAACAATTTCTGATAAGATCTAGACAGGAGATCATTGATTCATTTAGTGAGTCTAACTCAGTAGATTGCAAAATAAATGCATACTCTTACCTAATTGAGTATAAAGGAATTCAGAGATATAAACCAGATTTCTTATTTATCGATCTCGATAAGAATAATTTTAAAAATGATAAAAGTTTTGAGCTTGCATTATACAATACTTTAAAAAATATTAAAAATAAATTGAAAGGATATCCTACAGTATTATTCACTGGTGGAGGATACCATATCTCTCAACCTGTTTATATCCCAACTGCATTAGAGTATATAACAGAATTTTCTAAATTTAATAGACCTTCAGAACAATTTCTTAGGTTTGCAAAAGATTTTCTTTCTAATGGAAAAGCAGATAAACAAAATAATCCTTCCTTTCGTTCTTGTCTTTTGAGAATTCCAGGATCTATAAACTCAAAATATGGAAATAAAGTTACAATTGTAAAGAAATGGAACGGTGATAGGAGCTCTATTACATTAGACTTGTTAGAAGGGTTTAGGATTTATTCAATGCAGAAAAAAATAGATCATATTATTCAGAGACAAAAAATGTTGAATGAAAGAAAAAGAAATAATATCAATATCAATTATCATTATTATTATGGATGGATAGAACATTTATTACAGACTCCTATTGAAGACTTTAGGAAATTAGTTATTGATCTTATTTTAGCACCTTATCTAATTAACATAAAGAAATTATCCTATGAAGAATCGTATGGAATAATAAGGGAATGGTTAGACAAATGTAATGTTCTTTACAAATTAGACAATTATAGAAATTTTGATTACAGGATAAAATATGCGTTAAAAAATGCAGTAACTAAAGAGATAGAACCGATGAGTAAAGAAAAAATAAAAACAGACCCAGCATATTCTGAATTATATCTAAAATTACAAAACAAAGGTTCTTTTGAGTAAAACGTCTGAACCAGATTTTAAATTTTTTATTTTAACACTTTGATGTAATAGAATATTCTATTATTTACTATTTTACTATAATTATACAGATAGAAATTTTCACAAATAATAAGTACTATATTAGTTAGCTAGTAATGCTACGAAATATCTGCAAAGATCTATATATGCATTAGTCATACCCTGGAAAAAATATATATCGGTAATATGCGTTCATCGTTTTCCATTTCAGGTAATAACTTTATTGTACAAAATAAAAATATTCTTTAATCAATAATCTACTAAAAATCTATTAGATTAACATTAATTGTAATATTATATAAAATTAATATACTATAAAGATTGATAAATTCAATACTTTTTGAAGGTATCTAATATTAAATAATTTTAGAATATATTAAATTAAGTGTCCATTAATTCTTTTGAATAAGATTTCTTAAGCCATAAAGGAGTAACAATTGTTGTAACTGCTACCATAACAATAATCGCTGTATATACATCCCCTGTTAGAACTCCTGAAGTTGCACCGACTCCTGCAACAATTAAACCAACTTCTCCTCTAGATATCATTCCTATTCCAACTCTAGCGGCTTTAGTTTTATCTGTTTTAAGAAAAATCAGTGAAGGCAATCCACATCCAAGCAATTTTGTAGATATTGCTATAGAAATAAGTATTCCAGCTATTAACAATACATCAACATTAATTCCTCGCAAATCAACTTGTGCACCAATTATTGCAAAAAACAAAGGACCAAAAATAATTTGTAGCTTATGGACATATTCTTCTACTTGTTTAATTATTCTAGTACTAGCTACTGCCATCCCAATTGCAAAAGCACCGACAATAGGAGAAAGTCCTACAAGAGCAGCAATTCCAGCACCTCCAAAAAAGATTGCAGTAGTAATTCCTTCTATACTGCCCTGAGATCTCCATAATCTCTCTCTATGGAGTATTCTTGGAACGATTAAAATTGAACCGACTAATAATGCAACAAATAATCCTAAAATCTTAAAAATTAAGAAAATGATTTCCATTATATCTGGGGATGTATTACCTGTTTGTACCATTGTAATGACTACAGATAAAACTGCTATCGCTAGAATATCATCCACAATAGCTGCACCTAAAATCAATCGAGCTTCTTTTGTTTGCATTTTTCCTAAAGATGTCAATACTTGAATAGAAATTGCTATACTAGTAGCCGTCAATGCAGTTGCTATTAAAAGTGTTTCAAGTGCATCTAATCCATACAAAGTGAATACAAAATAACCAACAAGAAAAGGAACTACCACGCCTAATGCACCTACTGTAAATGAACTTATGCCACCTTTTAGAAATTCTCTTGGAGTGATTTCTAACCCTGCAACAAAAAGTATGACTATTGCGGACAATTCACCTAAATTTTTTATTGTTTCATCAAGAATAACTAGTGGTTCTCCATTAAATAATGGCAACCCTCCCAAGGCATATGGTCCTATTATAATTCCAGCTAATAGTTCTCCTAATACAATTGGAAGTTTAATTCTATGAAAAAACTCTGCAAATATTTTTGCAGTAAATAACAATAGGGCAAGGGATATTATTACATGAATAAAGAGTGTTGAAGATTCGGTGCCTATTGCCATATCGACTAATACTTTTATAAAATTTAATGTACTTATAAAAATTAATTATTCAGTTTAATAATCCAGAATTATCTTATAGATTACTCATAAAGGAAAGGATTGGTAAAAGAACAATAATATCAAAACAAACTTTTTGGAATATCGTCTTCTTCTTCATAATAATAACCAAGTATATTATCTACTGTTTCATCCAAACTAGTATTGCTTTTTATTAATACAATTACTATATTATTTTGTTCGATAATTTGCAATATTCTTATTTTTTCATATTCAATAACTCTCCATTTTACTTTACCTAATAACTCATTGTCAGGAACGAAAAAGAATATTAATTTGTTATCTTGATAAGATATGTTTCTAAAATTAGCATATATAATTTTGATTAGAATATCTTTACCACCAGTATTTTTAGCAATTGTGAAATTACTTAATTCTCCACTGGAATTGATAGTAAAAACTGCAAATACGTCTTCTTCGATTTCTACTAAATGTTTAATTTTATCAATCAACTTATCCGCCATTAAGATATAATATCTTCCAACATCTACCATTTAACCTTGAACTCTGATTATTGCCTATTACTTTCTTCCAATTAAAATTTAGTATCTTTTTCATAGACTTTTTTTTTGAAATTTAGAAATTATGTTATAATTATATTATTATTCACCTTAACAATTTAAACAAAAATAAATAATCTAATAACAGATAGGATTATTTCAAATAAATTATTTAATGTGATATATAAAATTATCATGAAAGATTATAATTACTACAATTTTGAAACATTAAATTTAAGTTTATAAAATATTTAAATCTATCAAATAGTATCTTGGTCACATAAATACCAACGGAAT
>JALDXL010000030.1:0-15343 GCA_032155045.1 Nitrososphaerales archaeon | reverse complement strand
TACAATTTCATGCAGGAAAAATAACTATGTCTACCAAAATACAAATTGTGTCTCTTCAATTAGATTAATTATTAATGTATACTACAATTGATTATATTTTTATTTATCTTGATATTGAAATAAAAGTTATGGTGTAGATACTGATATATGTATATTTAGTTCTATGAAATAATATTTTTATTTATTTTTGATATCATTTATTTAAATTATTCTAATAAAAATTTTATATAAATACATCTAAATACTATGAAAATAAATTAAAAAAATTGTCATCAATGAATATATAGAATATTAGTTATTATCAATATTATGAAACATCTTGTTCTTGGAATAATAACGATTGTACCAATTATCGTTGTATCTTTGTTTATTTATACAAATTTTGCCTTTGCTCAATCAGCAAATCAAACTTCAGTATTACAATCACCATCTGTACCACAACAACAACAAACTTCGTTTTGCAAACTAACAGAGTCAGATATGTTAGGCCCTTTCTATAAGACCGACGCTCCATTTAAGCAAAGACTTAGTGAGGGAGTAGAGGGAGAACGGCTAATAATAACAGGAAAAGTGATGGATACCAGATGTCAACCACTCAAAGATGCGATACTTGATATTTGGCAAGCTAATTCAACTGGAGAATACGATAATAAAGGTTTCAATCTTCGAGGAAAGATTAAAACAGATGAACAAGGAAACTATATTATAGATACAATACTTCCCAAAGAATATTCTGCAGGAGATATAACTCGTCCTGGTCATATTCACTTAAAAATTGGGGCCCCTAATCAACCAATACTAACTACACAATTATACTTCGAAGGAGACCCATATCTCACTAACATGGAAGCCAAATCATTAATATTGAAAGTTAAAGATGAAAATGGAACTAAAAAAGCTAATTATGATTTTGTAGTTGAATATTACGATCAATATAAAAAATAAATTTTAATTAAATTGGAAAAAATAAATTCTAAAAAACTAAAAGTTATTTTTCATCATAATTTGGGAAATAGAGTAGATTTTATAGAATCTCTTGAAACTCCTTATAATTCGTTCAATCATTATCATCATTTATTGTAATAACCATATGATAATAATTGAGCATTTAGTTCTTATTTTTAAATAAAGAAAAAAAAGGGAGAATAATGCATTCTCTATTTCTTTTTTAAATTCGCAAACTGATAAAACAAAATTATCTAGACAGACAATTGATTTACCACATAAATCATAATTAATTGATTTAACTAACTAGCTATGATTTATTTCATATATTTATTTCACATTATACAAGTAACGATTAGTTAATTATTTAATTTGTATCTATTTTATAGTGCATAATGCGTTACAAATAATAAAATATATAGTCATCAGATCCAACTAAATAGGGAATCAAACGATTAAATAAAATATAAAAAATATTATTTATGTATACCGAGGGTAATAAGCAGTTGATACTAAGAAATAAGGAAAATCAAGATAATCAAAATGTGCAAAACTTGATAAAAATTGATTTTTCTCTAAAAAGAGAAATTTTGTATGTTGTAACAGGTGCCTTAATTGGTGCTATGATGATGTTTCTCCCAAGAACTATTTATGAATTCCTTACTGGTTTGCCATATTATACATCATGGATTATTTTTGGTCATGTAATAGGTGTTTATTCTTCCAATGCTGCTATTGCTGGATTCATAATTCATTTAATTACAGCAGCTTCGATCGGAATAGTAGTAGGTATCTTTTTATACAAAACGAATATCCTGAATATTAGTAAACCTATAAACGGTCTTATCTATGGAATTTTTGCAGGTACTATAATATTTGTACTATGGTCAATCCCAGTAACTGAATTTATTTTAATTCCTGAAAATATTAAAACTACTGCAGATATAAATCCCTCGTTAACAGAACAGGAAATATCTCAACAAATTCAAAACAACAGACTAGATATTTTTCTTAATTCTTTATTTATCAACCTCTTATTTGGAATTACAGTGGGTCTTGTATCATCTTATCTATCTATAAAATTTGGAGCACGATATAAATGCAATATTTGTAATGTATCCTTTTCAAGAATAGACATTATAAAAAAACATTTACAATTAGTTCATCGTAGACAACCAATACAACAGAAGAAAATTGCAATACTTGGGGGAGGTTTTGCTGGAATCGAAGTTCTTACTAAATTACAAAAAGAATTTCAAAATGATATAAGAGTAGATATAACTCTAATAAGCAAAGATAATTACTTTCTTTTTACTCCTATGTTACATGAAGTATCTTCTGGTATGATAGAACCAAGACATGTAGCATCACCATTGAGAGCCTTTTGTAAAAGAGCACGATTTATAGAATCGGATGTCGAATCTATAGATTTAGAAAATAAAAAAATTGAATTTGTAAATCGTGTTTTGGAAGAGAGATTTACCGGTAACCCTAATAATGTAACTAAAATAGAGGAATATCATAAAACAGTGAAATTATCAACAACTAATATGCCTTTAAATTCTTTAAAAACATCCAACAAGAATATAATTAATTATGATAATAATGATGATAATAAAAATAACATTAATACAAATGATGATCCTTATGTCAAAACATTATATTACGATTATTTGGTTCTAGCTTTGGGAAGTAATACAAATTTCTTTGGGAATAAAAATTTAGAGACAGCATCATTCACAATGAAAAGTCTTTATGATGCCTTTTCTATAAGGAGCCATATTATTGACACCTTAGAACAGACAGATATGTTATTATTTGAAGAAAAAAAAGATATTGTAATAGAACATGAAATTAAAAATAACACTCCTGTTAAAATTTCTCATTTAAATCCTCAAAATGATGATGAAAATAAATTTGAAAACATGAGAAAGAGCTTAACTACTTATGTTGTTGTAGGAGGTGGTTTTGCAGGAGTCGAAACAATTGGAGAAATAAATGATTTCATAAAAGAATCTATACGAGATTATTACCAAAATATAGATATAAAAGATGTCAGAGTTATTCTAATTAATTCTGGTTCTAGGATCTTGCCAGAAATGGATGAGCCGCTTGGTAATTTTGCTTTAGAAGAATTAAAGAAAAATAATGTTGAAGTTGTTCTAAATAACAGAGTCGTTAATGTAGAATCAATACCAGATAATAATACAAATAAAGAAAAACCGCCAAGTCTGCACGGACCAAAGAAAATCAGTTTAAAAGATAATAGCTATATAATAGCAGATACGCTTATCTGGACAGCAGGAGTCGTACCAGAAAAGTCTGTTATGAACATTGCCTGCGAACATGATAAAAGCGGTAGAATTGTGACTGATAGATATTTACAGATAAAAGGATTTACAGATGTTTATGCTATAGGCGATTGTGCATTTATAACTGATCCAAAAACGGGAAAACCATATCCACCAACAGCACAACATGCTATACGTGAAGGACAATTAACAGCTGAAAATATTATTTCTTCAATAAAAGAAGATTTAAAATATTCCAACGATATGGAAAAAAATGATAGCGAGCAAAATAGTAACAAAATCATAGAATCGAACAAAAAAGAGTATTTGTATAAGACTAGGGGAATAATGGCTACTATAGGAAAAAGAAACGGAGTAGCTATGATTTTTGGACATTCAATAAAAGGAATATTAGCATGGGGAATATGGCGAATGTTTTACTTGACTCATCTACCTACTTTGGAGAATAAAATAAGGGTTATGATAGATTGGGGAATAGATCTTATTTTTGGAAGAAATTTAACGAGGTTAAAGTCACCTATTGAAACAAAAGATATGAAATCTAAAAGTGTCGAAGATAGATAATTTATTATTTTATATGCAATTGCGCAGTATCTCCGTCATATTTAGTAAACCTTATTAGCCTTAATTGATATATGTGGTCGTGAAAACAATTTTACTTTTAGTTAAAAAATACAATAACATGAGATTATTTGTAGGTGTTGTTTTAGCTTTTATTTTTTTGATTAGCCTCGGAAATATACATACTATTTCTGCAGCAGTTGAAAAGGGCTATGATATAAAACAAATCAAAGACGGTGTCTATATTATATCTTCAAATGGATACAATGTTATGTTTTTGGTTACAGGTGATGGTGTTGTTGTAGTCGATGCACCACCAAGTATAGGTGATAAAATACTTCAAGCTATCTCAGAAGTTACTAACGAAACTATAGAACATCTAATTTATAGCCATTCTCACAGAGATCATATTGGAGCAGCACATATTTTTCAGCCTGGGATAGATATAGTAGCACAGCAAGAGACTGCAGATATTCTTAAAATGAGAAATGATACTGAAAGACCTATCCCAACTACAACGTTTGTAGATAATACTACTTTAACCATTGGAAATAAGACCATTCAATTGATATATCCAGGGCCCTATCATCAAAGAGGGAATATTTTCATATATATTCCAGAACAAAAAATATTAATGGCAGTTGATCAACTCTCTCCTGGTGAAGTTCCATGGAAACACCTTGCTGCTACACCTGAAGTTCCAGCTTTGGAAAGATCCTATGATCAGGTATTAGCATATGATTTTGATGTTTACGTACCTGGACATGGTATGACAGGTACAAAAGAAGACATAAAGATACAACAAGAATATGTAAACGATCTTAAAAATAACTCTAAATTTGCCTTAGAAAATGTCAATTTTACAGAGGCAACAAAGAATATCGATAAACAAAATAATGCTGCCGTTACAGAAGCGTATTTTAATGCTTTAATAGATATATGTGTAGATAAAATGGATACGCAGTGGAAAGGGAAATTAAATGGGGTTGGCGTTTGGACAGACGAGCATTGCGAAAAAATGATCCAAAGTTTACGAGTAGATTAACATCACCTGTGGAGTTTTTATATCTTTAAATTTCTTTTATGCTATGTTTGAGACAAGATAAAAAAAATCAATATTACATAATAATTAGTTTCTTCTACTGTTTTCTAAACTCATTGCAACTAAAAATTTCAACTTGTTATAATTTCTAAATTCTATAAATATAGGATATTTATAGATTTTATCAGGATCATCAGTTTAGCAAATAACAATAAGCATTAATAAATAAAAATAATATAGAATTGATATGAATACTATTTATTTTTTTTAATTAGTTATGAAATAAATGTATTATTAACAGATAATAATGAATCGATCTTATTTTTTAAATCTTTCAAAAGGACAGGTTTGTAAATAACAATTTTTTCAATATCTGTTATGCCTTTTTGTAGATTTTGAAGATAATTATGATCAGCTGTTGTTAGACAAATAATTACTTGTTCATCTATTTCTTTTAGTTTTTTATAAATTATTAACCCATCAATATGTTGAATTTTCAAATCTAGTAATATTAAATCATATTTATTTTTTCTAAAGGTATAAAGAGCTTTAGCTGGGTCTGTATATGCTTCTACTCTGTAGGCATTATATTCTAAAAATATTTTAAATAAATTTGTAATATCTACATCGTCATCTATTATCATTATTCTTTTCTTATCGTTATAGTTTGTGTTTTCATAATTATTAGCATTATTTCTTCTGATATCCACTAGATCAATTCGCTATTTTTTTAACAATATAGTATATTAGAGTTAAAGATAATAATATAATAAAAAAATTATAATTTGAAGTTATACTATAATCTTTTGATTATTTTTCGTTCTTTCTAAAATGACCTTGCTGGTGTTTTCTTTATTGATTTCATAATCGTTCTGTATCTTTTTCAAGTCTTTCTAAAATTAAAACTATGATCTATTACACAGAGGACGAGTAATGGCTTTCGAAACAACCTAGGACTAGGATTATCCAATAATAAGAAACAGATCTCGCTGATTTTGATTTATAATCCCAACATATTATTAAAAAACGATCAAGGCAACTAAAAACCATAGCCATCAATGGAGCAAGTGAATATATTTAGAAGGCTATGGTACTAATTGGTTTGCGGAACCATTTCTTCTTCGAACTGAATATCGAAGTCTAGGGTACACCAACCTAGAAAGTATATTATATAATACTTGAAAAACGAAGTTAGTTAAAAAATAATAAAACTCACTGTGATAGCAATATGATTAGAATAATCGATCCATTGACGGCTTCCTTTATTCCAATAAATATAAATATATTAATGATATGGATATTAAAGAAAATTTAATTAATATTATCATAGTCAGATGACTGGAAGAAAGATCTCAATGTGACTCTTTTTAGATCTCTTGCTATGAATTATTATGACTATATCCTAGTTATCTACTTGTTTCGAATTAAATTTTAATTCGTATTAATAGATTTATCTTAAATTTTCGTTTTATGTTTTAAATATGTTATTTAAAAATATTATCTATCCTGATGAATAAGAGCATATAATGAGTAGATGAAATGAAGAAAAATAATTTGATCTAAACTATACTAATATTAGCTGTAGTAGACTCTATAAAATGGATTTGTAAATAGTTCTATATTTCATTGTTAGCAATACTATATTTATAGAGTCAATTAAAACACATCTCGTTAGAGTAAGATAGAATTCCGATACATATATAGAATTATGTATATGTAGTTTTATGAACTATTTAATTATAAGGAGAGTCTGTTTGGAGTTCTTTGGACTGAAAAACCAGATTAGGGGAGCATGTGTAGAGCATGATCCTCAATGAACCTCTTCTTTTTCTTATTATCTAGCCATAGCCTGAATCGGTAGAAAAATAGTGGAGACTCTTTTTATTCAGGCTATGACTTTGACCGGCGGATCTAGTAGTAGTTATTTGCCAACATCAAATATTCTATTTTAATGAAGCATTTGTAATTTTGTAGAATAGATTTATTAATTTTATTTAATTTATCATTTTCTGTATTGAAGTTGATATGTACGAAATTTTGCCGTTTTATACAAAAATATAGTCAATTATATGGTTATAATATTCAATAAAAAGAATGAAATCTAGATCATAACAACTACATTATAAGGTAACAACATCTATGTAAAAGAAACTCGTGCTAAACGAAGATAGGAAAAGGAGAATAAAAGATACTTATTTGATTTTAAACAAAAATATAAAGATAAAAATCTTGATAATTTCACATCGAAATTATATTTAGTGATTTGGTATAATTCATTTTATTTTATTTTATTTTATTTTATTTTATTTTTATAAAGATTAATCACTATATGTCATAGTCTGAATCACTGATTATGGAAACTATGAATATTCAGACTATGACAATTGTATTTGCGCTAAAGTATGGATCTATTAGATAATTTGCCAACAGCAAAGATTCCATTTAGAGAGGGAATTTTTGTAACTTTATTTCAACATTTTTGATTTATGATTTTTATCCAAGTTCTCATTCTATATAATAATAAAAACTTTATTTATTTTGAATCCCATCAACAAGAATTAACTTTTCATGATTTTAAATACATTAGATTGAAATTAAATACAATAGGTAAATAATCTACAACATGCTGATATGTTTCAATTACTCCTTCTATATTATTTGGGTTATGGAGATAAAATAAATTTAACATAATTTTTCGTCTCTCAGTTATGTATTTGTTCCTTTCTAATATCAAGGTGTAAAATGTAAATACCGAAGAAAAAATTGATTATGTTTATTTAACTACTATACTGCCACCCATCCAAGGGTGGATTAGGCAGAGATAATTGTAGGTTCCAGATTTCTCAAACGTTACTGTAAATTTAGTAATTGGTGCCAATCCAGGCGGTATCTTTCCTTCTGGAAGTATCCAGCCTGAATTTATATATTTTTCACCACCAGTCATTACATAATGAGAATTTGGTACAAGGGTGGTAATATTGTTGCCTGTTGAATCTATTATAGTTGGATTATATACTCTTCCATTATCCACAATCATTGTTGTAGTTTTATTCCCGTTATCATTATTTTGTGTATTATTGTTTGATATTATTAATGGTTCTACATTTAGATTAGAAATAACAGTATCAAATAAATCTGTATTTGTAACATTAAATGGAAAAGCCATAGGTGGAAAATAATTTTTATGCATGACAAAGGTAGTGGTATGTGGTTCTTCAACTTCTGTTGGGTTATACCAGGTTACACTATCTCCTATATTTATTGATAGAAAATTAGGCGTATATTTCATCAACAGATTTGTACCATTTCCTCCTCCTACCGCAACTTTGTGGTTAGAATATTGAGCAAAAGCATTATCTTTAAACGATAGAATCCCGATAATACCAGCAAGCAAAGCTAGAAATATTAACATTCTTAATGAATTCAATATAAAATCTTATAAATGGTAAAATATAAATGTTTGATATATATACTATTGGTCAAATAGTACGAGACAGTAATTTTTAGATCTAAATAAAAAAAACCTTGATAAGCTTTATAATAAAACCTAAAACGGTAAAAGCATATTTTAAACCTAGTAGAAAAAACTTTAACAAAATATTAATATTGACTTTAAATGATGACATATAAGAAATTATAAAAGAGATATATCTTCTGGAGTAGAAAGATCTATAGTTATTCTTCTAACTACTATATTCTAGGATTTGTCAGCAGATGGTAATTTACCAAAACCTGTTATTTGGCAAAGTAGTATGTTTCTTTCAGGATATCTGGAATAGCGACTAAAGGATACAATAACTACTTCAACAGATAAAACAAATCCTGGTCTTAATATAAATAATATTTCTGTATACAAAGGGATCGGTGTATTAAATTTGGATTACAAAACTAATATGTTATTTGGTGAATTCAATACTTGTCTGTTATTGCTCCTTTTCCAGTTTCAAAAAATAAAAATAAGTAGTCTAAACTTGAATGCATCACGATAATCGGTGTACTCAAGCTTATCTATCGAACACATGAAACCAAAAATGTTACTAAAAGATATAAACTTTAGAAACTACTTAGTAATTTTTTAGGCTCATATGACAAGAACAGATTTTCGATATACTCATTTGAGTAGATATTATCAAACCTCCGGAGAATAGATGAAAAAGACTGGTGATACAATTATTCTCCGGAAGACGAGTCTGTAATTCCTTACGAAAGTACCCAAAGGAGATCTTTATTGTTTATAACAGTTTAAGATAAATTAATTGTCATAATTTGGTGATAGAAGAGAAGAATGATGGTTAACAATCTTTATCCAACTATGACATAAACTTGTAATTATCAAATTTTAATAATGATCGACTTTTTTAGAGAACGTTGTTAAACAATATTTATATCAAAAATAAGATACTGATTTTTTCATTATGATGGATGACACGGAGTCCAGAAATTGAAGCAGTATGATGATTGATATGTTGAACTCAAAAATTGTAGAAATATGATGATTAATATGTTGAATCCTGAGATCGAAGATCTAAACCGAAAGGCAGAACAATATTGCCAACTTCTTTCTAATGTACACAATGAGATTAGCAAAGTAATCGTAGGTCAAGATAAAATCATTGTCAAATTAATATTGGCATTATTGTCAAAAGGGCATGTATTGTTAGAGGGAGTTCCAGGCCTTGCCAAAACTTTACTGATTAAGACATTGTCAGAATGTATTGATTCTAATTTTGTGAGATTACAATTCACCCCTGATTTATTACCTGCAGATATAATTGGAACTAAAATATATGATCATAATTCTACCTCTTTTCGGACTGTAAAAGGCCCAATTTTTTCCCATTTTGTTTTAGCAGATGAAATAAATAGAGCCCCTCCAAAGGTCCAATCAGCATTATTAGAAGCAATGCAAGAAAAACAAGTAACCATACAAGGAGAGACTTTTCCACTTAAAGAGCCATTTTTTGTTATGGCTACCCAAAATCCTATTGAATCAGAAGGTACCTACAAGCTACCTGAAGCACAGATTGATCGATTTATGTTCAAACTATTAATTTCCTATCCTAGAAAAGATGAGGAATCAAAAATCATTCATAGATTTACAGAAGGCATTGATGTTGGAGTACAAAAAACAATAACTGCTGATCAATTAATAGAAATTCAAAAATTTAATCATCGTGTTTATACCGATCAAA
This sequence comes from Nitrososphaerales archaeon, assembly GCA_032155045.1. Taxonomy (GTDB): domain Archaea; phylum Thermoproteota; class Nitrososphaeria; order Nitrososphaerales; family Nitrososphaeraceae; genus TH1177. Next base: position 5,291 of record JALDXL010000030.1, on the reverse strand, counting down.
AAATTCGTGAGTATGTAGCCCAAATAGTCGACGCTACAAGACATCCTGAAGACTATGATCTAGATATTGACAATAAAATAGAGTATGGTGCATCGCCACGGGCTTCTCTCTGGCTCACTGTAGGTGCAAAATCCAATGCAATTCTTCATGGGAGAGGATTCGTGATTCCTCAAGATATTCAAGATATTGTATATGATGTACTACGACATAGAATCCTTCTTACCTATGATGCCGAGGCCGAATATATCACTAGTGATCAGATAATTAAAACCATCATAGAGAAAATTCCTGTACCTTAGGTGTTATTATAATCCACAAAAAGTGATCCAATGCAAGAAACTCAAGAAATTCTAAAACAAATCAAAAAACTAGAAATTTCTACAAAATATTTAGTGAACGCTTTAATAACTGGAAATTATCACTCCGTATTTAAAGGCCAAGGTATTGAATTTTCAGAGCTCCGGGAATATAGGTCGGGAGATGATATACGTTCAATAGATTGGAATGTAACTGCTAGGTACAATCAACCTTATGTTAAAGAATTTGTTGAAGAGAGAGATCTGCACGTATATTTTATTTTGGACATGTCCGGTTCTGGAAGTTTTGGAAGTAAAATTCCCAAAAAAAGAAAAGCACTCGAAATTGTCGCAAGCTTAATGTTCGCAGCACTCAGAAATAATGATAATACTGGTATCTTTTTATTTACTGATAAAATTGAAAAATTTATTCCTGCAAGAAAGGGAAGAAAACATGTTCTCCAAATTCTAAGTTCAATCATTTCTTTCCAACCACAGTCAAAGACTACTAACTTGAAGACAACACTCATTCAAGTCTCACAAATTCTAAAAAAACGCTGTATTTTATTTATTATTTCAGATTTTTTTGATTCTAATGAATATGTAAAACCGTTAAAAATATTGAGAAGAAGACATGATGTAATTATATTAAAAATCTCTGATTTACGTGAGCAAGAAATACCAGAAATCGGATTGATCGAGCTTGAAGATGAAGAAACAGGAGAACAGATTCTTGTTAATACATCCGATCACATATTTCAAAAAAAATATGCCGAGGTTGTATCAAGTAATGAGTCACAAATGATTTCCACTCTAATAAAATTGAAAATAGATTTTATAAAGATTTTATCTGATGAAAATTATGAGATCCCTTTAAGAAAATTCTTTAAAAAAAGAATTAGGAGGTGATTATCTTGGCAGGGTTTGATTCTCAGATTGTTTTAATTGCGCTTCTTGTAATTCCGGGATTGTATTTCTTGTATTATAAAATAATATCCAAAAAGAGAAGGGAAGCAATAAAATTCAGTAATTTAGAATTTATCAAATCTGCAATAGATAACAAAAGAAAATCTCGGAGAGATCTATGGTTATTTTATCTCTCTTTGGCAATAATAGGATTGATGATAGTTGGATTTGCTAATCCACATATCCCCCTTGAACAAAGTAAAGAAGGAGTAAATGTAGTTCTTGTGATTGATGTTTCAGGCAGTATGCAAGCTACAGATTATAAACCTGACAGACTAGAAGCTGCAAAAAATTCTGCAAAAGTTCTTGTCGAGTCATTACCATCTAAAGATAATGCCGGGATTGTAATATTTGATACAGGTGCAACTACTGCAGCATATCTGAGTCCAAATAAGGATAGAGTTATGGAAAAACTCTCCAATATTGCTCCAACAAACGGTGAAACGGCTATTGGTGATGGATTAAGCCTAGGGATCGATATGGCAACCTCTATCCAAAATAAGAAAAAAGTTGTAATTTTACTTAGTGATGGGGTAAGTAATGCAGGAGTAATCTCTCCATCAGAAGCCATCTCTTTTGCAAAATCAAACAATATTCAAGTTTACACAATTGGTCTTGGTTCTGAAGGGAAAACTATTTTGGGTTATGATTTTTTTGGTAGACCGCAGTATGCAGAACTAGATGAAAGTACACTCAAAGCTATTGCAGAACAAACAGGTGGCAAATACTTCAAGTCTGTAGATATTAAAACATTAAATGAGATTTATCAGAATATAAGTAGTGATATAAAACGAGAAAAAGAAGAAACTAACATTAAAGATTGGTTTTTCATCCTAGCACTGGGTATTTTCTTCGTACAAATCTATTTGAGATATGGCAGAGGTAGAATAATACAATGAACATACTTATTTTATCTATCTTTTTATTACTTGTTTTTCTAGTTTCAATCCAATGTGTTTACGCGGAAGATATTTTATTCTCCACAGAACAGACTGAGTATTATTTTAAGATAGGTGACGAGGCTATAATCCCAATCGAAATAAACAGCACCTATGGAAATCAGGTATCTGGAATCTTACAATACAGTATAACACAGGAAATCAACCAAGGAAATGTTCAATTCTCTAATTCTAATACAGAAGCAAAATCTCTTACAATAACCGAAGGAAATCAAAAAATTTCTTTGGATTTGGGAACATCAGATACTCCTTCAAATTTAATTATGAATCTAAATTTTAATTATAATGAAAACGGAGATCGAACTGTTCCTCTAGGTCCAATAACAATACACTTTGTAACAGATGATTCTCAAAAAAATAACAAACAAAATAAAATACAAAGCTCTTCTCAACCAGACACACAATCTCAGCAGCAGCAAGATCCATTTTCTCAACAAGAACAACAGATGGAGCAAAGCTTCAATGACTTATTCGAAAATCAGCAAGATCTATTTTCTCAACAAGAACAACAGATGAAACAAAGACTAAATGAACTACTCCAAAATCAACAAACTCCATCACAAAATCCGCAACAACGTCTTCAGAACAATCAATTATCTCAAGATAGCAACGCTTTAAAACAACAATTACAAAAGCAGGTACAACAACAAGAACAAATAAAAAAAGAGTTTGAAAAACGTCTATTATCTGATAATGATTTTCTAAATAGACACCAAAAACTCTTAGAAAATGGTTATAACATTACTGATGATATTTTGAATCCCGTTTCTAACGATACTGGAAGTTTTGATATAAAATACAATAATACTGATGGAAAATGGGCTACATTACAAGGAAGTATGAAAAATGGAACAATAACTGACCTTAAACAAGAAACACAAGTTCAACAAGAAAAACTTTTAGAAAAATTAAAACAACATATACAATTTCAGCAATTTCATAACCATCTAGTCACAGAAGGATTTTCTCAAAATGATGTCAATTTTCAAGAAAATGAAAATAAAACTAATATAATACTTCAATATGAAAATCAAAAACACGATATCGCAAAGATCACAGCGAATTTTGTGAACGATGAGATTACACATGTTACATTAGAAGATAACAGTTCTAACTCTTCTGATCTATTTTGGTTAGTAATACTGGTCGTTGCTATTGCATTTGCAATATTTGTTTATTTTGTAATTAAAAAAATCTTAAAGAAAAAAACATTTACTGTTAATGATTCATCTCCAATTTCAAAATCAGATTCTTTTGAACATATTGAAGAATCAAAAAAATTAATATCACAAGCTCAACAGTATCATGATAAAGGAGAATACAAAGAAGCTTTCGGAACTGCAGGCAAAGCTATTAGATTGTTTTTGAGCTATGATGCAGGTCTTCAAAGAGAAGTAACTAGTGAGGAATTAATAAGATTAATACAAAAACATAATTATCCTATAGATAATATTCGAGATAGCTTGAAAATTACTGATTTAGTAGAATTTGCTAAATATAATGCCAACGAAAATGATTTTAAAAAAATTATATCATTATTTAATGACTTGTCAAATAAACAAAAAGTAGATAATAGTTAATTATAATTTGGGCTTTACCTAAATACTATAGCATTATCATAAAAAACCACAATATGAAAATTTTCTAATAAAAATTTGACTTTAAATCAATTTTTAGAATTTAAAAATTTATTGTCAAAGAAAATCTATTCATCAGCTTGTAGAATTTAATAAATCTGATTTGGAACATATTTTAGAAAATAATCTTTTCATGATATTCCTCTTAATATTACTACTATTTTTAGTTACTTTAAATCATACTTTAGATGATGGTGGAGCATAGTTTTTGCAATATCTTCTAAAATTCTATATAATTCAAATAAATCTAAATTTTTTCGATGGTTCATAAATATACTACATCGTTAGTATTACAGATCTACGGAAACTATAATCAGGGTCATTCTTTTCTATTTTATAAAATTAAACTATAGTTAAGTTTTGAAGTACATTTATCGATTTAATAACACCTATTGTTATTAATCAAAATGAAATTGCGATAAACAACAAGTTTATACCTTTTTATTTATTAAAATGGGATCCGTGATTAATTTGAATCTTGATTTGCAGTATTTGTGAAAAAACATAGATCCATTTTAAGTATAGTAGATAATCATTTGGGCACTCGATCTATATATGGGATTATTTTAGAAGGAAGCTAAGAACATAACAAGGAATATTAATTGATTAGATAAAGTATATGGTGTGATAACTATTAATGATGAAATTCGTTTACAGTAACTATATTTTGCAATTTCTATCTATCTCTACATTGTTAATAAGCAAAAATTAAAATATTTAGTATTCTCATTTAGATAAATTGAGTTTTGACAATATCTCCTATGGTAAATTAGCAATTGTCTTTATTATTGCAGGAGTTGTTTTAGTAATTGCAATAATGGGCTCCTCCGCGACCAGTCTTTTTAGTGGAAATATTACTGAAGATGCAAAAGTAACAATTAAACATGAAGATAATTGCATAGTTGAAGCATCAGATGAGGTGCCTCGTACTATAGCAAATTGTCATTATAATGTTAATGATACTATAGTAATAACCTATAAACCACAACAGCCAGGAATAGAAAATCATGAATTCAAAAGTAATAGTTAAACTCAAAATAGGCAGCTATAATATTCTATAAAATTTATTCTTTAATTGTAGAACTATATAAAAACTCGACAAAAAGGTTTGATTAATTATGAATATGTATATTATTCTCCAAACGATAAAAAATCTAACATCTTGTCAATTCGAATCAAATCATGATACTTGTGGCAAATTTACTTTCAAATTATATAATTTTTGCATCGTAGGTTGAATATCTATGCATTTTTTTCATGACCTCGGCTCTTCTAGTTTCGTTAAATCTTTTAATTTAGTCTTATCCAATTCAATAAATGATTTCAAATGTAGTTGAAATAATGTCTTGATTTTTATTGCAAGAGATTTAGCAGTTTCATAATCAGCATAATTAATAATATCGTGATTATCTGAGAAGAGACTATAATTAGTC
>JALDXL010000029.1:0-15737 GCA_032155045.1 Nitrososphaerales archaeon | reverse complement strand
TATCATATTCTTACATGTATGTTGTTTTCTTTTAAAAACTGTTTTACTTTTTTAATAGTTGACTTTTCATAATGAAATATAGACGCTGCTAAAGCTGCATCTACATTTGTTTTTTGAAAAACTTCAGCCATGTGTATTGGTTTACCACATCCACCAGAAGCTATTACTGGTATGCTTACTTCTCTACAAATAGCCTTATTCAATTCTAAGTCATATCCTTCCTCAGTTCCATCCGCATCAATACTCGTTAAAAGAATCTCACCAGCTCCAAGTTGTTCCACCTTCTTAGCCCACTCAATTGCATCAATGCCAGTTCTTTCTTTTCCTCCATATATCATGACTTCAAACCAATATTCGTTATTTTGTTTTCTTTTATTCGTCTTGTTATCTTTTAAAATTTTTCTATGATCAACAAAAGAATAATTTTTTTTAACGTCTATTGCAACTACTATACATTGTTTCCCAAAAATAGACATTAATTCTGTAATTAATTTTGGATTTTTTACAGCAGATGTATTAATTGAAACTTTATCAGCTCCACTTAGCAAAATATCCCTGGCATCTTCTAATTTTTTGATACCTCCACCTACAGTAAAAGGAATATCTATAACTTTAGCAACATTGCGAACTACATTTTTAATAATATCTCGTTTTTGCTCTGAAGCCGTTATATCAAGAAAAACGAGTTCATCTGCTCCTTGGTCACTATATTTTTTTGCGAATTCAACCGGATCCCCTGCATCTTTTACCTCTTTAAAGTTAATACCCTTAACTACTCTACCATTGTTTACGTCAAGACATGGAATAATTCTTTTTGCTAATGTCATTTTTATACTACTGATATTGCCTTTTTAACATCTATTTTTCCGTCATAAATAGACTTGCCTAATATAACAGCAGAACAACCAATATTCTTAACTCTAATTATGTCTTCAAGACTAGATATTCCGCCGCTAGCGATTATTTTAGCTCCACTTACGTTTGAAGCATAGGAAAGCGTATCTAAATCGGGGCCATTTAAAGTTCCATCTCTGTCAACCGTTGTGAGCAAAAATTCTTTAATTCCTTTAGCCATAAAAAATTTTATAGCTTCATTTACCTTAAATCCCGATGGCTGTCTCCATCCGTTAATCATGACAATCCCTTTAATCTGATCTATTGAAATTACTATATTTTCTACTTTCTCCTTTGGTAATTGTTGTAATACCTGTGGTTGTTTATATGCTAATGTTCCTATAACAATTTTTTGGGCTTTTTTTTCAAACATCTTATTGAGGGAATCAATGGATCTTATCCCACCTGCTACCTGAACTGGAATTTTTATTGTATCTATTATTTTTAGAATTATTTCCGTGTTATTTTGATTATTATTCCAACCAGTAGTCAAGGTAGCATCAAGATCTACCACGTGAATTATATCTGCACCTTGTGTTTCAAATTTTTTTGCAATTTCTATCGGGTTATCACTATAAACAATTTTATTTTGAAGTTCTCCTTTAACTAGTCTTACTACTTGACCTTCAAGTATATCAATAGCAGGTATTATATTCAATTTTTACCACCACACACTCTCAAGAAATTCTTTATTATTTTTGCTCCATTCATACCCGATTTCTCAGGATGAAATTGAGTTCCAAAAAGATTGTTTTTCTCAACAACTACTGGTATATTGCCTCCATATTTGGAATTTGCAACTATTACTTTTTTATCTTTTGGGACAATACGATATGAATGAACAAAATAGAGCCAACAACCGTCTTTCAATCCATGAAGAATTTTACTTTTTTTATCTGCAATTTCTAAATTGTTCCATCCCATATGTGGAATTTTTACTTTTTTTCGTGGAAGCATAATCACTTTTCCATTTAAAATTTTTAAACCTTCTAATTTTCCTTCTTCACTATCATCAAATAACATTTCCATTCCTAAACAAATGCCTAATATGGGAAAATCTTTTTCAATCAAATTATTCAAATTGTTTCTGTATGGTTCAATTGATTTAATGGCCGGATCAAAATTACCTACTCCAGGGAGGATTAATCCATCATATCTATTAATATTTTTAAATGATTTAATTATTGAAACCTTTTTTGCTCCATTTCTTTCTAAAGAACATTTTAAACTATAAAGATTACCTGCGCCATAATCAAAAATTGCAATTTCATTCAATATTACATTACTCCTTTTGTACTTGGGATGCCATTTCTTTGAATATCTATACTTGAAGCCATCCTAAATGATATTGCAAATGATTTTATAGCTGCTTCTATTTTATGGTGATCATTTTCCCCATATTGTATGTTAATATGAGTACATGCATTAAGATTTTGTAATAGACTCTCCATAAAATGTTCCAAGTCCTCTCTCGCAATATCTTCTATTTTTTCTCTGGTTAATCCTAAATTTAATTTATGAAATTGTCGTTTGATTAGATCGATTGCTGAGATTGCCAATACTTCATCCATCGGAATTATCGCATACCCATATCTTTTAATTTGTGTTCTATTTGATAAAGCTTCATTTAGTGTCTGAGAGAGAGTTATAGCAACATCTTCAATTAAATGATGCGAAATATTGTCATTTGATTTTGCCTCTAAATGAATGTCTACCATACTATGTTTCCCAAATGCTGAAATTAAGTGATCTATAAATGGAATTCCAGTTTTGATTTCAACCTGCCCAGAACCGTCAATATTGATCCTCACTCTTACATTGGTTTCTTTTGTAAATCTTTCTTTAATCGATATTCTTTCTTGCGATTTATCCAAGTTAAGAGGTTTCGACTTCAACTAAAAATATTCATATGATACTTTATTTAATATATGTGGTAAATTATTTACACTTTTAATTATTATATCTGCTTTTTTATCGATAAAATTATTGATTAGCTCATTTGGATTACTACTACAGCCATATATTCCACAAAAAATAATATTAACTCTTCTTGTTTTGCTAGGGTTTTTCTGATTTAATTCTTCTTCTGCTCTTCTACACATTATTAAATCTTCAATAGAATCTCCGCAGTAGAGGATATCATCATTTTCTATATTGATTTTATCAATCACTTTTTTTAATCCATATGGATTTGGTTTGGCATATTTTCTATCTTCATCTTCAAGAAATACACTATCTTTCTCATTCAAGAGATAAAATTTTTTATTTAAGGCATAGGCTGCTGCGATCTTGCTTCTTCCTGAAACCATGGCAATCTTCTCATTAAATCTTTCTTTTATCTTTCTAATTGTATTATCTGTAATCACTATTTTGTCATTTTCAATCAAAGGTTTTCCAAAATAATATTCAGGTTTAATTCCGTGTTTTTTTGAAAATAATTCTTGGCCATAAAATAATTCATCAAATACTGTTGAAATTATACTGTCTCCAACTTTCCCTGGATAGTTCAAATAATCTAGAACTTCATGAATTTTAATTGGATTATTACAAGAAGAGGTTTCATTCGATAGTAATTTTTTAATATATTTTTCAATCGAATATATTCCTGTTTCATCTCCATGCTCTGCTACCTCGATCAAAAAATTTTCAAAATTAGAATTTTCAAGTTCTGGATAGGATAATAACACCAAGCTAATTGCATAACTTGTATCGGCGTCATTGTTAAAACCTCCAGTCTGTCTAAATTTCAAAATTATTTTATCTGTAACTAGTTCTTTTAAATTGTCTTTTTTGATTATACTTCCAACAACAAATTGAACAGTATTTTTTATTGCTTCATTATAAGATTTTCTTACATCAATTAAAACTCCATCAATATCAAAAATAATACAGCCAATATTGTCATATTTTTTCATCGAAAAAATTAAATTATTATCCTTTATCTTTTGATACATTATAATACCTTAGATAAAGAACTTAGAAATTTATTATTCATCGATTTGGTACCAACAGTTACTCTAATATGACCTCCCTTTCTACCTTTTATCCTTCCTATTGCTTTAACTGATATCTTATCTTTTTTTAATTGGGCTAAAATAGATTCATATTTATTAATATCAGAAATTTGAAAAAAAATAAAATTAGAATCGGTATCAAAAACTTTTATTTCATTATTAAACGTGTTCAAATAGTCAATTATTCTTTTACGTTCCTTTTTTATTATTTTAATTGTTCTCTCAACATATTTAGAATTCTTTAATATTTCGCTCCCTATATTCAAGGAAATATTATTTATAGCATATGGATATTGTATAACACTTCTAAATATAGATGAAAATTTTTCGTTGGCTATACAATAACCTAATCTTGCTCCTGCCAAACCAAATGCCTTAGATAATGTTCTTAATATTATAATATTTTGGCTTTTAATTGTTTCAGAAAAAAGGGAGTACTTTGCAAAATCTATATAAGCTTCATCTAAAATTATTAATTTGTCATCAAGATTTTTGAATATATCTAATAACAATTCCTTGTCAAATTGATTGCCTGTAGGATTATTCGGTGAACAGATGTATATTATTTCAGATTTTTTTGAACTTTGAATGAAGTTTTTTTTATCGATGGAATTATTGTCTAAAAGAGGGATTTTATCTATTTTCATAGAATATAATTCACATCTATCAATAAAATAAGAAAAGGTAGGAGTAAAGGTAGTCACTCTTTTTTCTTTTCCAAAAACTGATAGAATTAAATCGATTATTTGATCTGAGCCATTTCCAATAGCTAGATTCTTCTTATCTATTTTAGTATAATTTGAAAGTTGTAAATAAAAATTATCGAGTTGTTGTAATGGATATTTTCTTAAATCCTCACTTCGTAAAGCTTGAGTTGCTATTTTTTTAATAAATTCTTTTTTTAAAACAAGATTTTCATTTGCATCTAGTTTTAATCCTTTAGTTTCTACTGGTTTTATATAATAATTTAGTCTTCCTATTTCATTTAGCTTTGATTCAAACCATTTATCCATATACTATCTATCATCTTCTGTTTTTTTTGATTTCAGATATCTGTTGTTCTTTCTTTAACAGCTTTATAATGATTCAATAATCCTTCTTCTTGAGTTATTATCTTCACAAAAGGTTCAATTTCCTCTATTTCTTTTTTTGAACTTCGTACTATATTTGAAATACGGATAAAATCTAGTATTGATAATGATGTTCTCGATTTACCAAATCCCATAGTAGGAAGAACATGATTTGATCCTAAACAATAATCACTAGCGGCAGAAGGTGTATTTTCCCCAAGTAAAACAAGCCCGGCGGATGTAATTTTGTTTAGTATTTTTAATTCATTCTTCGCCATAATTTGTAAATGTTCTGGTGCTATTTCATTAACAAATTCTATTGCTGAATCTTCGTTTTTAGAAACTGCAATAAAACCATTTTCATGTAGACTATTTGTAACTATTTCCTGACGGGAGATTTTTTTTGCTAAAATATTATTAATTTCTTCCTCAACCTTGTCTGCAAATTCATGTGAATTCGTTACCAAACCACACAATGTATCTTTACTATGTTCTGATTGAGAAATCAAGTCCAAAGCAACATATTTTGCATTTGATTTATCATCTGCATAAATTACTAATTCAGTAGGACCTGCTAACATGTCTATTGATACTATATTAGAAACTAATAGCTTTGCGATAGTTACATACATTCCACCTGGACCTACAATCTTGTCTACTTTTTTGATACTCTTGGTCCCAAATGCCAATCCTGCAATACCTTGTGCTCCTCCAATTTTGTATATCTCATCGACCCCACTAATATCGGCAGAAACTAAAGTAAGAGGATCTATTTTTCCATCATTTTTAGCTGGAGATATTGCCACGATTCTTTTAACTCCTGCTAATTTTGCAGGAGTTACACACATTATTAGTGTACTTGGATATCTAGCAGATCCTCCTGGCACATAACAACCAACACTAGAAATGGGCTGAATAATACGTTGTATGTTTTCGTTCTGTGGATACAAAGATGATATTTTTTTAAGATGTTCTAAAAAAATAGTCTCATTTTTTATTAATCTATCTCTAATAAGTTTTATAGTTTTAATATGATCTTCTGAAATACAGTTGTATGCTTCTTCAATTTCTTCAGTATTAACCTTGAATGAATCAAGTTCTACCTTGTCATATTTAGAAGTGTATTTTTTTATAGCATCATCGCCATACTTCCGAACATTTTCTATGATGTCTCTTGTTTTATTAATTGCATCATCAGAAAAATTATTAGCTATGTTATAACGTATACTATCGACGTCTACTTTGGCATTTTTAATTGTTAATCTCTTCAATTATTCTTCTTCTTTATCTATGTTAATTTCTTCTAAAGGTAATATTTGTCTTGGCTCAGATACTACTAATCCCTGTGCTAATTTTCTCATAACTGGAACAATTTTTATAAATTCGTCTTTATCTATTATGGTATTCACTCCATACCATCCTTCTTCGCTTAAATTGCTAACTGTAGGTCTCTTTAATGCTGGTAAAGTAGAAAGTAGTTCATCTAGGTTTTCTTTTTTAACATTAACAAAAATATGCAATTTTTTACGTGCTTCTACCACTCCTCTTAATAACGCAATCATATCTGTTATCTTCTCTCTCTTTTTGTTATCTTTAAGAGAATTTTTATTAGCGATTAGAACAGATGTCGATTCCATAATTGTATCAATAATTTTTAAATTATTCTGAGCTAGAGTTGTTCCTGTTTCAGTAATATCGCATATAGCATCTACATCTTCAGGTGGCTTAGCTTCTGTAGCTCCAAAAGAGAGAAAAATTTGAACTTTTTTATTTTCTCCAACCCTGAGCCAAGGTGTAATAATCATAGGATTGCTATTACTAAAATATTTTTGGTATGCAGTCTTGGATTTAATATGATTTGCTGTAGTTGTGAGATATTCAGCAGATATTCGCAATGGTTTATCATTTTTTACATGGTCTATAATCATCTCGTCTAAATTATTAAATTGATAACTTTCAGGTATGGCTATTACCTGTTTGACTCTGCCATATTCTAAATCAAGCAATATTTTTACATCTGCATTTGCTTCTTTAATCCAATCTCGTCCAGTAATCCCAACATCATATAATCCTTCTTGTACATAAGTAGGAATTTCTTGTGGTCTTAGAAGTTTAACTTCTATAGATGGATCACTTAACTTAATTCTATAAGTTCGTGCTTTACCACTTACTTTTTGCCATGCTTCTTCAAGAATCTTAAATGTTGCTTCTTCAATAGTTCCCTTAGGCACAGCAAATTTTACTATATGAGTCATAACTATAACAAAAAATTTTTCTTCTTATCTGATATATATTTACTTATTATTAATTTTCATTTTTATTAATTGATTCGATTATTTCTTTGGCCTTATTTACAGTAACATTATTTTCTTGAATAAGTTTGCTTGCGATGAAGTTGATTTGTGCTTCATCTGTTGCTCCTGCAGTTATAGCTATATTTCTCGCATGTAGTCTCATATGCCCTTTCTGAATCCCTTCGTCTGCTAAGGCACGAATTGCGGCAAAATTCTGAGCTAGACCTACTGCTACCATTATTAAAGCCAGTTCTTTAGCCTTCGTTATATTCAATACTTTCAAACAAGTTTTTACATATGGATGTACTGATGTTATTCCACCTACAATTCCTATAGCCAATGGAATTTCAATTTCTCCAACTAAATCTCCTTCTTCTGATTTATACCATTTAGTCAAAGATCTATATTTTCCATCTTTAGAAGCATATGCATGCGCAGCTGCTTCTATAGCTCTAACGTCCTGTCCTGTTGCAATAGCTATTCCATCAATTCCATTCATCAAACCTTTGTTATGTGTTACAGCTCTATATGTATCAGAATATGCGAAAGCAAATGCATATAAAATTCGTTCCACTCCTTCTGGGCCACCAATTAATTCTTTAGTGAAAATAGCTTTACATCTAGCCATTCTTTTGGTTGAATAATTTGACAAAATTTTTAATATTACTGTGCAGTCGGTTATTTTTTCTAATACTGGAGCAATTGATTCACACATTGTATTGATTACATTTGCTCCCATTGCATCTTTTGTATCTATAATCAACTCCACTATTATCATATGGCCAATTTTGTTTACGCTTTCATCAGATATTTCCCTTATTTGTAAATCAATAGCCTGTACAGATCTACTTTTTGAATTTGCTATTTCCAATAAATTTTTTTTATTATCTAATATTATTTTTTTTACTTTCTCTTTTTCTTCCTTATAAAAAAATTTGTCTTTATTATTTTTTTTACCTTTCGAAACTAATTGGATTTGTCCAATCATGATAGAATCGTCTGCTTCAGCTAAGAAACCATTTTTTAAACTTGCAATTTTAGCGGCTTTACTAGCAGCAGCAATAACAGATGGTTCTTCTATAGCCATTGGAATTAAATATTTTCTTCCATTTATAATAAAATTAGTAGCAATTCCTAATGGAATTGGTATAAACCCAATTGCATTTTCAATCATGTTGTTGACATTATTAAATCCAAAATTCTTTGGAAAATCTTGAAATATTTTTAAATCTTGATCAGTTAGATGAGATTCTTTTTTCAAAAATTCTAAACGTTCGTGATGATCTAACTCATAAAATTTTTTGATGTTTTTATTATTACTTTTCTTGTTGTTTTTTTTGTCCACAAAAAGATTATGGTTTAAGTATTTTTAAAATTTTATCGTCGTTAGCTTGAACAAGTCCTCGTCCATCTGTATTGCTAGTTAGTACATATAGCGCACCATCATTAGATTCTACTACATCTCTAAGTCGACCATAACCTACTAATATATTATTTTGTTCTCCTGACTCTAAGTCTATTTGTCTAAGGTGAGAACCTTTAAGGGTTGCTATGATCAGATCATTTTTATATCCTAGTTTATCTGATGATGCAAATGTTATACCAGCAGGTGCAATTGCGGGATTAAAACAAACAATAGCTTTTTCAGTAGTATTTGTTCCTTCACATTTTTCCATAGGCCATCCATAATTTTTTCCTGGAAATATTAAATTAATTTCATCAAATCCAGATGGGCCATGTTCTGATACATACATTTGTTTCGTTTCAGGATGCCATGCAATTCCCTGGATATTTCTGTGTCCATATGAATAAACAGGAGAATCTTTAAATGGATTATCCGTAGGAATAGATCCATCTGAATTTACTCTTAATATCTTACCTGCCAGCGATGAGAGATTTTGTGCTAAATCAGGATCAGACGCATCACCAGTAGCAATATATAACTTGTTATCCGGACCAAAGTTTATTCTTCCACCATTATTATATAGTGACCCTGGAATAGAATCAATTATTATATTAGATTCAATAATTTTATTGTCTTTTTCTTTCAAAAGTAAAACTTTATTATAAATTTTATTATCTTTCAAATAACTGTGATATATATACATTAAATGATTTTCAGTAAAATTAGGATGAAGAGTAATTCCCAATAATCCCAAACCTCCATTTTGTGCAACTCTGATATAGGCTAGTGGTTCATTAATAAGAACTCCTTTAGCGTCAATTACCCTGATCTTTCCGTCACGTTCAGTAAAAAATATTCTATTATCTTCTGCAATATCTATTGCCCAGGGTGTTGATAGGTTTTCCGCAATTACCTCAATACCCTTATTTGAATTTGTTGTATTATTTAATACTGTAGGTTCGGGGAGAGGGATAGTAGTATCCAACGGAGATATAAAAATAGTAACTATTGCAGTTGCAACAACGAATATAGCTACTACTACTAATCTTTTATCCATTTTAATGCGAATTTAATGGATAAGTCTTAATAAATCTTGTATAATCCTAAAATTTTCAATTCTTTTAATATATAGCGCAGATGAGGAGATTCGAACTCCTGATCGCCCGAAGGCGAATCGGCTTGCTCTTAACCTTGAAGATTACTCAAGGCCGACGCATTATTGTGTTCTGATTAGAAGAAGACCACTCTGCCACATCTGCACAAGAAATAAGTTAAATAACCTACTATTATATTTTAATAATTCTAATTTCTATTCATAATATCAACTATATTCAGTAAATTTACAAATTATTTAAATTGATTATAAAACAAAATATAATCATTTTTTTATAAAATATTATTAAAAATTAATTATATTATTGAAGTATTGTAAATATTATAAATTATTCTTATAAAAGTAATAATGATCAACTCAATTTTTTTAGTAACAGTAATTTAATGTGTATAACGATGCGCAACAATAGTAAATAAAATTAATGGATATATCAACAACACTTATTTAATATTCATAATCACATACATTAGTTAAAATTGATTCCTATTAACAAACCTTGGATAGATAATGAGGAGAAACAAGAAATTATTAACGTAATGGATGAAAATGCTCTTACTAGTGCTGCTCGAAACGGAGGTAAAAGAGTTCAAGAATTTGAATCTTCTTTACGCAATTTTTTAAATGTTAAACATGTGATCTCAGTTAATTCTGGTACTGCTGCTTTACATGCAGCATTACTTGCACTTAATATTGATGCTGGTGATGAAGTGTTGCTTCCTTCTTTTACTTTTGTAGCTACTGCCAATGCAGTAATTGCATCAGGTGCTAAACCAGTATTTGTAGATATTAATACTAAAGATTACACTATTGATCTCAATGATTTAAAAAGAAAGATTTCTAATAAAAGTAAGGCTATAATACCTGTTCATCTGTATGGCCATCCTTCTGATCTTGATGAACTAAATGAAATTGCAAGTCAAAATTCTCTTTCTATTATTGAGGATGCCTGTCAATCGTTAGGATCAATATATAACAAAAAACAAACTGGAACTTTTGGAGTAATGGGATGTTTTAGTTTGTATGCTAGTAAAGTTTTAACAGCTGGTGAAGGTGGAGCCATTGTAACAAATGATGATGGACTAGCAGACACATTAAAGATGATCAGGAATCATGGCATGGTTGAAGGATACGATACCCGGATATTAGGGCTTAATTATAGACTTCCTGAACTAAGTGCTGCGATAGCTAAAATACAAATGAAAAAATTAAATACAATTTTAAATCTTAGAAGACGAAATTCCTTATTATTATCCAATTTATTAGAAACAATTATTTCCAAATATAATATTAAAATTCCTGAAGAAGATCAAATAAAACAATTCAATTGGTATCTTTATACAATAGCATTCAACAATTCCAATAATACAATTCGAGATTATATAAAGAAAAAACTAATAGAGAATGGGATAGGAGTAGCTGTTTATTATGATCCTCCTGTTCATAAAACTCCTTTTTATCAGAAATTTGCTATAAACAATAATTTACAAAATACTGATTGGTCAAGCAATCATGTTTTATCATTGCCAGTTCATCCAGGGGTGACTGAAACCGATATACAAAACATCGCTAATGTACTTAAGAGGGAATTGCAAAATATTTTATAAATACTTGAAAGATTTATAATTTTTTTTAAATAACGCTATTAAATTAATTTTTTATTACTCTAGGACAAACTTTTTTATAATACTATGTGGTGACTTAGCAACAGGAATGGCGTTAGATACTGGTGATACTGCATGGATGATAGTCGCAACAGGACTTGTCATGCTAATGACACCTGGTTTGGGATTCTTTGAAGCTGGCTTAATTCGATTCAAGAATGGACTTTCGGCAATAATGCACACATTTTCTGGGTTGGCAATTCTTTCCACCCTGTGGTTTATTGTTGGTTTTACTTTGGTCTTTGGACCTACTCAAGGCGGGATAATAGGAGGATTAAATCATGTATTCTACCACGGAGTGGGAATTCATGAGGGATTTGGAATAAATGTTACAATTCCTGGAGTGACTTTTGCAACATATCAGATGATGTTCGCTGTCATTACTCCTCTATTGATTTCTGGTGCATTTGCGGAAAGACTGAAATATAGTTCTTTTTTCATATTCGCGATAGCTTGGAGTTTGTTCGTTTACTTCCCATTAGCTCATTGGATCTGGGGAGGTGGATGGCTAGCACAGCTTGGAGTATGGGACTTCGCAGGTGGTATAGTTATACATACTAGTGCTGGTATGGCGTCTCTGGCTGCGGGATTAATACTTGGAAGAAGAAAGAACTATGGACCACAGATAATGATACCTCACAACTTGCCGTTAGCTGTAATAGGAGCTACAATGCTATGGCTAGGCTGGTTTGGATTTAATGCAGGTAGTGCGTTGGCTGCTAATGGTGTTGCAGGAAATGCCCTTTTGACATCGCAGATAGGTGCAGCCACCTGTACATTGGTATGGCTCTTTCTATCATGGAAACGGTCAGGGAAACCCTCTGTAGCAGCTGTCATAAACGGTGCGATTTCTGGACTCGCTGGCATTACACCAACTGCTGGTTATATTACTGGAGAAAGTGCTTTCGTTTTGGGTATTATTCTAGGATTTGGTTCATACTATGGTATAGTGTTGTTTAAAGAAAAGTTAAGGATAGACGATGCCTTAGATGTTAGTTCCGTCCACGGAGTAACAGGTATGTTAGGTGCTTTAGCAATAGGAGTAGCTGCTAGTCCTATGGTAATGCCAAATGGCCCCGTAGGATGGTTATATGGAAATCCAGAACAACTAGCTATACAAGCATTTGGAATTGCCGTAGCTGCAGCATTTGCATTCGGTGTATCCGTAGCAATATTCAAGATTATAGACAAGACTATAGGCCTAAGAGTATCAGATGAAGAAGAAGAAGCAGGATTAGATATAACCCAACATGCAGAAAAAGGGTTCAATGACTAGTTCATAACTTTTTATTTTTCTTTTTTTGTTTAATATATAAATAAAAACAATCTAATTTTAAAGGTAATTGTCTATACTCTTTTAAATTATAAAAAAACTGTTTGTATTTCACATATCATTTATATAATATATGTTCATGGATAAAAATAGATATAAATGCCAATAGATCCAGACTTTCCAAAAAATCATCAAGTAATTGGTAAAATTCAAACTCCTGAAGCTGAACAATTCCACTATAGATGGGGACCAGGTAAACAAGACGGCGAAGCATTCGAAAATGAAGAAGTAAAAGCAGCCTATGCTGCAAGAAGTGAAGAACAAGTACCATTAGGTGTAAGTGGCACCATGGTAGCAGTTGATTGGGATTCTTGCGTTGCAGATGGTGCATGTATTGAGGCATGTCCCGTCCAAGTATTTCAATGGTATAGAACAGAAAAGGACGTTCCTGCCAAAGATGCACATACAGAAACATTTGAAGGGACTGGCTCTTCAGTAAAGGAAGAGAGAAAAGACTATACCGATAAAGCAGATCCTATAAGGGAACATGATTGTATCTGGTGTATGGCTTGCGTTTCAGTCTGTCCACCACAAGCAATTAAAGTAGATCAATCATCATTAGAATATCATGAAAAAGCATCAGGCACATTCAGTGAAGCTCTTTCAAAAAGCGGCGCTCCACCACCACATGCTCACTAAATCTTTTTTTTATTTTAAATACAACAAAATATACTAATCTTTAGAGTCTTTTTATAATTTAATTATTATAATATGTATATGGATAAATCTAGTTGTTAATGATTAATTGTATAAAACATCATTGTATCAGGTGATTATTATAATATGGTTATAGTATCTGATTCTTATATGGGAATATTTACTCCCGTAGATATTGAATCTAGAATAATGCAGTTTCTTGAAAAAAAAATAGAGTTTCCATTTATTAAAAAAGATGAGATTATAGGAATATTTTATTTGTTTGGAAAAAATAATAAAGTCACTAATGATTTAGAAATTTTGTCTGCTAAAAATATAGCAAAAAAGGCTATGGAACAACGAGCTAAAAATATCAAGATCTTTCATGAATTTGAAAAAAATAAACTTGATTCTGACTTTATTAGAGACGAATATAACAAAAGAATATTACAAATTAGCGTAGAAGAACAAGCATCCTCTAAAAGTCTTAATAATAGAATAACACGTGATCCAACTATTCTCTCTTACTGTTTTGAACAACATATTGCATATTATAAACAAGATTATTTTTTTGAATTATTCAAACAACCACTAAAAAAAACTGAAGTTCCTTCCAATCTCATCAATAAGCTTGAGCAAAGAATGCTTATGTTGTGTTATAATGTGTCTGATTCTTCAAAATTGCCATACAGCAATAGTACTAGTCCATTTTTTCATTGGTTAAATGAATATGATAATAAAACATATTCGTAATATTCGACTGTTAGTCATATTATTATAATAAATCAAATATCAATTTACTAATCATTTTACTATCTTGTTAAAATTTCCTTTTATAATAATAACACAAGATACATTAATAAGAAAAGATGTTAATGGATTAGGATGGAACATCAAACTAAAGCAGATTATGAATTATTACTTGATAGACTTCATAATAAGTTAGGTACAACAACTAAAAAAGAAATCTCTAGATTGGAATTACCTGTTCCACAAATAATTTGGGTTGGTCAGAGAACAATATTTAGAAATTTTATGGATTTTTCAAAGGCATTGCGTCGTGATCCAGAAAAATTATTATTATATCTTAATAAGGAACTTGCATCTGCTGGCTACATTAATGGCGATAGAGTAATTTTTTTAGGGCGTAAAGTAAAATCATCATTTGGTGCATTAATTGATAGATATGTAAAAGATTATGTCATTTGTCCTGTTTGTAGTAGCCCAGACACAAGAACAGAAAAAAATAAAAAACTTGGCTTTTTATTGTGTGATGCATGTGGTGCAAAATCTTCTATAAAAGGCAATTATGCATAACAGTTAATGTATCTAATTTTTCGTGATAAAATAAAAATAAAAATTTAAAATATTTCAAATTTTTATTTTACTTGATAATTCATCTATATTATTTTGTAAATAACCTAAAGATGAAAAAATGTTTGATTTTTAATCACTGGATATATTCAGACGTATTGTTATACTATGATATGTATTGTTTAATTTTATTTTCAATTTGACCTTTTGGTAATGCACCTATCATTATGTCGATAGTCTGTCCTTTCTTTAAGATCATTAAAGTTGGAATACTTTGAATATTGAATCTTTGAGATATGAGAGGATTTTCATCAACGTTGACCTTACCAAATACAATTTTTCCAGAATATTGCTCTGCTAGTTGTTCTATTATTGGTGATACCATTCTACAAGGTCCACACCATGCAGCCCAAAAATCTACGATTAATAAATCATATTTCGATTTTTCCAAATCAAAATTTGAGTCAGTAAGATTTAGAGGTTTGTTAATTTTTTTAAGTTCGTTCATTAATTTCAATTTTTCTTGATATTTTTCTATCTTTCTTTTCATAATAGCAGAAATTTCATCATTGTCATCTGTAACTGACATGACAGTTTTTAGTGTATTCTATATTTAATTTGTCTGATACTTTATATTTATATTTATATTATCAATTTTACATTTCATGTTGCGGTTTAACGATATCTAATTATCGGGGTTTTATTTATTTGAATGAATATATGATTAATAATAATAATTCTATGAAAAAAGATGGAAAACAAGTTACTGATAATACTAACAGCAGTGACTCTCTTGAAGAGGAATTAAAAGATGGAAAACAAGTTATTGATAATACTAACAGCAGTGACTCTCTTGAAGAGGAATTAAAAGATGGAAAACAAGTTATTGATAATACTAACAGCAGTGACTCTCTTGAAGAGGAATTAAAAGATGGAAAACAAGTTATTGATAATACTAACAGCAGTGACTCTCTTGAAGAGGAATTAAAAGATGGAAAACAA
>JALDXL010000028.1:0-15787 GCA_032155045.1 Nitrososphaerales archaeon | reverse complement strand
TTTCCTTAGATAAGTTTTTGGTAAATTCCAATTGTATTTCATTGCTAATAATCGGAATAATGTAATTATAATTATACAGATAATCATAGAAATATAGTAATTGAAATGAAGCGATATCAGAATAAAAAATACTACTACCCCTAAAAAACTTGCTGATGCATACAATTCTTTAACAAAAACTAATGGAATTTCTTTAACAAAAACGTCCCTTATTATTCCACCGCCAATAGCAGTAAAAATTCCCGATATAGCCATTGCAAGAAAATTTAGTCCTACGGTTTCATAAGCAATGCTAGCGCCTATGATACTAAAAACTCCTAAACCTATTGCATCAAATTTTAAAAATAAATTTTCTCGTTCTTTAAAAAACGGATGTAAAAAAAATACAATAACACCTGTAACCACTGCAATTGTTAGATAATATGGATCTGATATAATTTTAGGCGGTAGTCTGTCTAACAGAATATCTCTAATTAAACCACCAGCTAGGCCAGTACTGCTAGATAATATTATAATGCCTACAATATCCATTTTATATTGTATTGCTTTTAAGGCACCGGTTACAGCAAATACCATAACACCAAATAAATCTAATATTTGAAGTAATAACGGGATTGAGAAAGAGATATTGTCCAATTATAAATATTAAAGATTTCTTATTATTTATTTAAATTGACGAGTATTTTAAAAATGATTTAATTATAGAACTTTTAATGCAAAGATTTTGGAGATTTCATTCCTTTATTATTTAAGACAATATAAACTTCAGGAATAGAATAAACAAATCCTATATGAACACAATCCATTTTTTCGTCTAATAAACATCTTAATTCACCATTTTGCATTATTACTTCAGCTATTCGATTTCTTTTATTATCTTTTATTATTACTCGATCAGAATCAATAGAAATTTTTTCCATTAGAGGGGCTTGTTTAGCAAATGCTTCATGTTTTAACATCATTTCTTCCATCATACTTGTTAAATAACCTGAAAAACTCGTAATTCCTTTTAGTTCTAAATCGTTCTTTCTTTTTTCATATACATTAAAAAACTTTTTATAAATATTTTCACTTACAGTAATTGATTTAAAACCTGGTTTTGGCACTACTACCGTATAGAACCGTAACATATTTAAAATTATTTCCTATTTAAAACATAAATATATTGATTCATTTTTGATTCTGATATTTATCAAATTTTGACGTTAAAACAATTTTAAAAATTTCTTCGAAGCTTTAGTTTAAGTTTGAATCAAAATAAAATTAAAATTATTCAAATAACCATTTTAAATAATTATAAGATTGTTTTGCAGTACCAACAGGATTGTCTTGATAAGGATAAAGTTCAACAGTAATAAATCCTTTATAACCAATATTTTTTATTGTATCAAAAATTCGTTTGAAATCGATAGAACCCAACCCAGGTATAAGATGATTATGTATTCTATTACTAGCAATATCAGCTAGATGAAAATGATCTATATATTCAATTAAATTTAATATAGCCTCGGAAGGATCTTCTTTTACACAATAAAAATGTCCTATATCAAAATTTAATTTTATATAATCAGAACAAATTATATTCATCAATTTTAAAAATTGATGAGAATTTTCAATAAGAAGTGAAGGTTCCGGTTCGACTAAAATTTTAACGTTATTTGTCTCTGCGATCGATTCAACTTTTTTCAAACCTTGAGCGAATATTTTCAATAGCGAATCTAAGTTTATTTGATTCTCTTTTACTGGAATAGGTCCCCCTGGCTCTGTAGATATATTTTTTATACCCAATTTATTTGCTAAATAAATACAATCAATAGTATATTGAATCCTCTTTTCCCTTAATCTCTGATCAGATTCAATCCATGATGGATGATAAACGTCACCTAGTGCATATAATGCAAATGCATTAAGGTTAGAAACTTCTATGTTTAATTCTGTAATTAAATTTCTTAACTTTTTTATTCTTTCTTCTGAACAATCTGGAGGATATGCATGAGGGATATCTCCAAGAATTTCTACGCCTTTAAATCCGATTTTAGCTATCTCTCTTATTGCAGTTTCAAGAGGAAATTTTTTAAAAGCGTTTGAACTAAAAGCTAACTTCATTCCCTAGTTTTTAATATCAAACAGCTATTACTTACTATTATTTTTATACAATTACTATGGACTCCATGTAAATTTATCTGATTGTTTATAAAACTCATATGCATTATAAAACGTAACTTTTTCTATATCATATTTACTAAATCCTTCTTTACGCATTTCCCTAGCGACCAATGGAACACTCAATGGGTCAGAAACTCCCCAATCAGCCGCACTATTTATCATTATACGATCTGAACCATTTTTTCTTATCATATCAATTGCTCTCTTCGGTGAAAGTTTGGTAATAGGATAAACTGTTAGACCTGCCCATAGCCCTAATTCCAGTGTTTTTTTTAGTGTTTCTTCCGTATTATGGTCTACTAAAATTTTTTTTCTATCATATCTATCAGAATCATGATTCAAGATTACTTCAATCCTCTCCATTCCTTTAGCTTTATTTTCATGAGGTAAATGTATCATAATCGGCATTTTATTTATTGATGCCATATTAAGCTGTTTAATAAATATCTCCTCTTCTGATTCGTTTATAAGATTATATCCTATTTCACCAATGGCTACTACTCGTTCTCTATTGATGAACTTTAACATAGCATCAAGTGCATCCAAGGCTAATGGTCTTTTAACAGATTCTTTAGGATTTACTGAAATACATACAAAATGTTCAATTCCAAATTGTTTAGCTCTTTTAGTTTCAAATGATATAAGATGTTCCCAATAATCAATGAAAGTTCCAACAAAATTTCTTGGAGCTCCGAGCCAAAAAGAAGGCTGCACTATAACTTCTATTCCTGCTTTCGACATAACTTCATAATCGTCAGTGGTTCGAGAGTACATATGAATATGAGGATCAAAGAACCCAGACATTTATTAATAAAATAATTTTAAGTTATATTAAATGTATATCTTAAATTATCCTCATCATATATATGAGTAATTTCTATAGACTGAATTATTTTTTAAAATATATGTATTAATTAGTAAGAACTTGAAAATATATCTATTATCATTATCTTGTCTATGATTTAGTAAAATATAGTCCCATTCCATTTTTTGAAACTTATTATGTATATAAAATCATTTTTTTATTTTTGTTTTTTATAAAAAATTTAACAATCTAGACCAAATCAAGATTAAAACAAACAACTAATAAGTTATTAAATTATTAGAAAAACTAGTAATTGAAGAAGCGACCAAGTTCTAATAATGTAAAAAATCTGTATGAAGACTATAACCTGTTGTCTACTAATATTGCAGGGATTCATCTTAGAAATCCACTTCTTTTAGCCTCTGGATTTCTAGGAATATCTCAGGAAATTTTTAATAGACTGTATAGTTGCGGATTAGGAGCAATAGTTAGTAAATCAATAAGCGTTCATCCCCTAGAAGGTTATAAAGGTCCTACTGTCGTATCTTTAGGGGAAAAAGTATATTTAAATGCAATTGGACTTGCAAATCCAGGTGGTGAAGCATTTGCAAATGAAATTCTCGATAATCAGATTCCGCTTATAGTTAGTATTGTTGGCTCTAGCTCTTCAGAATTTCCAAAACTAATTAGTAAATTTGATAACTTGAACATATTAGGATACGAAGTTAATCTTTCTTGTCCACATGTCGCTAAAATGGGTATGGAAGTTGGTGATGATCCAGAACTAGTAATTAAAATTATTAAAACCATTAAATCAAAAACTAAAAAACCAATAATCATAAAAGTTGGAATAGGAAATACAGATATAATAAAACTTGCAGATATAATTCAAGAATCCGGAGCCGATGCAATTACAGCAATAAATACCATTAGATCAATGGCAATTGATGTAGAGACTGGAATGCCAATTCTTAGTAATAAAGTGGGTGGACTATCAGGTAATCCACTAAAACCAATAGGAGTAAGATGTGTTTATGAAATTTCTAAAAAAGTTTCTATCCCTGTAATTGGATGTGGTGGAATATTCACATGGGAAGATGCACTAGAATATTTTTTGGCAGGTGCAACAGCTATCCAGCTTGGTTCTGTAATCGGATATGGAGGTCTAGAAACATTTGACCAAATAAAAGCAGGAATCGTTAGATATTTAGAAAAAAAGGGACACAAGAGTATAAAGGAGATCATCGGTATTGCACACCAATATTGATAAAATACGTACTGTTTCTATTGAAAATATCATAGATGAATCTCCTTCGGTTAAGACTTTTATTTTTCAGGACAAGTTATCCTCAAATGCAAAACCTGGCCAATTTTTGATGGTTTGGAGTCCAAGAGCTGAGGAACTTCCTATGAGTATCATGATTTCTAACAAAAAAGATCATGCTGCAATCTCAGTACGTAAATATGGATTTGGTTCTACCTCTTTATACGAAAAGGTGAGAAATGATAAAATTGGGATACGCGGGCCGTATGGTAATTATTTTATAGTAAATAAAAAAATAAAAAATCCATTACTAATAGGTGGAGGGACAGGATTAGTCCCATTAATTCGACTTGCTACTCAATTTAAACAAATTGAAGGAAAATGTACGGTAATTATTGGTGCTAAATCAAAAAATGAAGTACTATTTGAAGATCTTGCGAGTAAAATATTAAATGAAGTTAGTAATAGCATAATCGTTACTACAGAGGATGGAAGTTATGGAATAAAAGGTGTAGTAACCGATGTTTTAAACAATATCATAAAAAAAGAAAAATTTGATATGATCTATACTTGTGGTCCTGAACTTATGATGAGGAAGATCTATGACTTGTCTGTTATTCATTCTATTCCAATCCAAGCCAGTCTTGAAAGATATATGAAATGCGGTATAGGGATTTGTGCAAGTTGTTGTATAAATGATAAACTTGTTTGCAAAGACGGCACGGTATTCAAAGCGGACCAATTATCAATGATGTTAGAATTTGGAAAAATTTATAGAGATAAATCAGGACGTAAATCCTATTATTAGTTTATTAAATAAATAAAAAATTTCATTAATGATAAAAGATAATAACTTTCGAGTACTAGGATTTGTGAAGTCTGTCCGCATTTTCATGACCTTTATTTTTGTATGGTTTAATTTTTTTATATATTTTTGATTTTCTAATTATATATTTATCAATGTCCACATCTTTAATATTTAAAAAAGGTTTATCTTTTTTCCCAATTTTTCCTATAACTTCTGGTTCGAGGTGTATTTTTTTCAAATCTTGTATTATAGAATCAGAACATTCTTTCGATGCTATTATAGCATGACAACCATTAAATGATGAAGTAGAATGTTGTAATAAATATTCTTTCACAGCATATACAGACATTTCTTTATTTTTAATTGGAATTCTGTCCAAGATTATTTCACTACCTAAATAATCTGCTAACCTTTTGATAGCTAGTATCCCTTGAGCTAAAATTGGAAATACTGCGACAATATGTGAGGTTTTGTCAAATGTTCCTTCAAAGTCAGGACAATATTTGTTTATCACCTTTCCAAGCTCAAACCTTGGATGCCTTAAGTTGTTAATGATTTCATCTTTTCCATTTTCGAGTTGCTTAACAGATATTCCTTGTTTCTCAAAAATGGTTATGTTTTCCTCGTTTATTCTTGTTAAGAAATATAGAGTCAATGGAACCAAAGAACCGAATTTGTCAGTAATTATTATGTTCATTTCCTCTTCTACCTCATTATATCTGGTAGGAATTTCTTTATGCGTTGTAGCAGTAGCGGTAGCTCCAAAAAATAAATTCCCTATTTTCAATGAACTATAGTCTTCCATGTAAATATTATTTGATAAAGTAAATGCATCGAAATTTTGCCTCATGTCATCAAGTATTTCTTCATTAGGTGCATCATAAACAGGAAAAATTTTAAATTCATCTTTACAGCCTAATAAACTTAGATTTTCAATTACACCTGCTACTGTCACTTGACAGTGAATTTCAGATTCTGGAGGACATAAAATATCAGTTACTTGCATAATAAAATTATTAGCTAGAATATAACCTATTTTATTTCCTCTTCTTGTTTCAATAAAATCTATTACCGCAAATTGCTTTTTAGACGATGTATTTATTGTAGTTATTTTTTTTGTTAAACACTTTGATTGAATACTATTTATTAAATTTGAGAGGATATCTATACGTTTTTCTTGATCATCTACAGAATCCTTATTTAATTGAATAATTGCTAGTGCCTTTTTAATCCCTGTTTCGCTTTGTTTTATAGATGACTCAGTTAGATTATAAATTCTTCTTGTAATTTCAGGATGTTTTCCTTCACTCTTGTAATAAGAATCAATCCAATCTGGCGATATTTTCCACTGTGTTCCTTTAATTTTATTTAGAGAGAATTCTAAAAGATCTGAATCTATTTCGTTAGAAAAAGTTGAAAGCCAATTAAGAGGCTCGAAACCATAATCTTTGTACTTGAAAATATTCTCCCAGAAATCTGTATTCAATATAATCTATTTATTAAATATAATAATGATATTAAAATATAGGTATTGTTATTATTTATTTAATTGATAATATGTTCATCCCGCTTAAATCAGATCAATAATGAAATTGTAGTAGATTATTAACAAATATACTGATGCAAATCAAAATTTTTAGAAGATTAACATCGTGATTAAATTACTTTTTACGCTCAAATCTCATATATGTTAAAAATAAATATATACAAATTTCCATTGATTATATATTAGTATGATAGATTTTCGTTTGTTATCTGAAATAGACAAGGATAATCCGGTATATATGAATAAAGAAAATCAAACTTTCAGATATAATTTTTCAATAGATGATTTAGCTAATAAATTTGAAAAAGAATCGGCGAGAGATATTCTTGAATGGTCAATAGATAAATTTGGAAATAAGATCGCCTTAGCTTCTAGCTTTGGTGCTGAAGATGTAGTCATTATTGATCTGATGATAAAAATAGATAGAACTAAAACAAAAATTTTAACCTTAGATACAGGTAGACTAAATCAAGAAACCTATGACGTGATGGACGAAATACGGAAAAAATACAAAATTTCTATAGAATCATATTTTCCTAATTCGCAAGAAGTTGAAGAGATGGTACGTATGAAAGGGTTTAATCTTATGTATGACAGCATAGAGAATAGAAAATTATGTTGTGGAGTAAGAAAAGTAAATCCCCTTAACCGAGCCCTTGCAACTCTGGATGGATGGATCACTGGACTTAGGAGAGAACAGGCTATGACACGTTCAAATATTAAAAAGATTGAGATTGATTCGACTCATAATAATATTCTTAAGATCAATCCCATTGCAGATTGGAGCGAAGATATGGTTTGGAAATATATTAAGGAAAATGAAGTTCCATATAATAAATTACATGACAAGGGATATCCTAGTATTGGCTGCGAACCGTGTACTAGAGCTATAAACAAAGGGGCAGATCGTAGATCAGGTAGATGGTGGTGGGAGGAGGATTCATCTCAAAAGGAATGTGGCCTTCATCTTGATCCTGGCCTAATAAAAGAAAAATAAATTTATTTATGTAATAACAATAAGAATTGAAATTTACAATAACTTTCAAATATACAAAATTAAACTTGGGTTAGTATATTATTATGAAATTATGTATCTACATTTAGTTACCTAGTCATTTGATATTTTTATTGTTATAGTGGGTGGAATAGGGACAAAGGTAGAAATATAGGATAAAAAGATAGACAATTAATTCAAGTGTAGATGGTTTAAAAATTAAGTTTTAATTGAAATTAATTACATTATAAAATAAAACACTTAACCATCTATATCAATTGATTTTGTGGAAATTTAAAAAAAATTGGAATGGATATTTAAAAAGAAATAATAATATAATTAATAGTTAAGAAGATTAAAAGTGGATAAAATACAGATTCAAAATAATAATGTTAATACTATTCCAGAGCCTCATGGAGGTAAACTTGTTAATAGAATTTTTGAATTAAAAAGTAACGATACTAACGATATGTTTTCCATTGAAATTGATGATAACTTGAGAAATGATGTTGAAAACATCGGAGATGGTATTTTTAGTCCATTGGAAGGATTTATTGGAAAGGAGGATTTTGAAAGTGTCTTAAAAACTGGAAGATTAAAAAATGGATTGCCTTGGACAATTCCTATTATTCTTGACGTAGATGAATCTACTGCAAAAAAACTACAAGACTATCAAGTAATATCTTTAAAGAACAATGGCAAACATTTTGCAACTTTACGCGTTGGGGAATTTTATCCATATAATAAATTGGATATGGTCAAATCACTCTTTCAAACCGACGATATAAACCATCCTGGAGTGGCAAAGATATTTAAAATGAAAGATTTTTTAGTTTCAGGAAAAATTGATGTTAATGAGAAGATTAATCGCAATGAACTACGGAATTATAGAGTTGAGCCTTTAAAAACTAGGGAAAATATTAAAAAAAAAGGATGGAGTACGATGGTTGGATTTCAAACTAGAAATATCCCACATATCGCACATGAAATGCTTCAAAAGGCTGCTTTAAATATCTATGATGGAATTTTTATCAATCCATTAATAGGTAAAAAGAAAACCGGTGACTTCAAAGACGAAGTGATACTTGAATCCTATCTAAAGTTAATCGAAAATTACTTTCCTTCTAATAGAGTAATGTTTGTTACGCTACATACTGAAATGAGATATGCAGGACCAAAAGAGGCCATTCATCATGCTATTATGAGAAAAAATTTTGGTTGTTCACACTTCATAGTAGGTAGAGATCACGCAGGTGTGAAAGATTATTATCATCCATTTGCTGCCCATGAAATCTTTAAAGAATATCCAGATATAGGAATTCAACCAATATTCTTTCCTGCTTTCTATTACTGTAAAAAATGCTTAGGTTATGCTAATGAGAGAAATTGTCCTCATGGTTCAGAACATAAAGAAGAATTATCTGGTACTAGAATGAGAAAGATGGTCATTTCAGGCGAAGTACCAGGGAAACATCTATTAAGACCAGAAATTGCAGATGTGATAATAAAGTTCCAGAATCCATTTGTTTCTTGATTTGCAAAATTATATTTTTATTATTTTATGAATTGTACTGAATCCAACAATTACAATGATCAATATATATTTATATTTGTAGGTTGCCATACTCCTTTTATTTTTATTTAAGTTAATATTACTCAATATTATATAAAATGCAATTAATGCATTCAAATTCTTTATTGTATCTATTAAAAATTTTTTCATTTGTTGTCACTGCTTCATTATTAACACTATTTTTTTCAAATTATTTTGTTTATGCTCAAAATGTATCTGATTCTATTGAAGAAAAATTTGAGTCAGTAAAATCAAAAAGTCATGAGAGTTTTGTTATTCCATTTAGTGCATCTAATACAGATCGAAAAAACCCAGTAATCTACACTTACGATAAACCTAAGGATGTTAGCTGGATACTAGGTATTACAAATAATATGACTTATAATAACTCATCTGAAGCCAAAACTATTATTAAATTGATGGAAAAACCACCTAGTGAAAAATTTATTGAATTAGCAATGTTTCAACAAAACGATAAATTTTGGGTTGCAGTTAATACAAATGAATCTGGTTATATAAGAGTGCATGAGCAAGATACTGACGGATGGTCTCGTGACGAACCAATTATGGTGGGGCATGCTAATAACCAAGGTTTAACAGTTACCAATGGGAAACGAATTGTAATTGACAGATTATCATTAGATGGTTTTAGTTTAGGGGCGATTGCTGTATATGGCAAAGATGAACCCAATTCACCAATAAATACACTTGATGGTTATCTTTCCTTTGATCTTGTATTTGGCGATCCTAGAGATTCACCATTATATTTTCTGCCTATAATTATGTTAGTTTTAGTCGGAGCGGTAGTTTTTGTTTTACTTAAAATTAAGAAAAGAGATCGTGATTCTTAACCTTTAATTATTTTTTTTTAACTTGTAATAGTTACATATATTTTTGAGATTACAAACTTCACATTTTGGCCTTAAAGGAAGGCAAATATTTTGTCCGTATCTAACAAAGATATTATTTAAAACCAACCAAAATTTTCTATCTATATTTTTTACAAGTTCTTCCTCTGTTTTTTTTGGATTTTGTGTTTTAACAATACCAATTCTGTTAGATATTCTATGTACATGAATATCAACTGGAATAGCAGGTTTATTAAATGCATAAACTAGAACACAATTTGCAGTTTTTCTTCCTACACCAGGTAAACCTAAAAGTTCTTCTATTTTATTTGGCACAATTCCATTAAAATTTTCAACGATGATTTTCGATACTTGTTTAATTCTTTGTGCTTTAATATTATAAAATCCTATGCTATGAATAATTGATTTGATATCATTCAGATCTGCATTAGCTAATTCACTTGCATTTTTATATTTCTGAAAAAGTTTGCGTACAATTTTGGATGTATTTTCATCTCTTGAACGAGCAGAGAGAATTGTTCCTATTAATATCTTGAATGGATCGTTACTTTCTTCCATCTGTAGTTCTTTTAATGCGGTAAGTCTAGCTAGAGTATCCAAGCTGTTTAATTGTGTTTCCATTTTATCTAGAATATTTTCTATTATTATCAGGTTTTGAGTAAATAATTATATAAAAAGTATATTTAATTATTTCATTCTTTATCTACCATTAATTGCATCATGAGTAATTATTTTATTTTATTAGAAATTAACGTTTTTCTCGATAAAAATATGTAAATAAAAATAGTAGAATAAATGCAATTATTAGATACTAATAATTTTCAGAGCGTTCTCTAAAAGAACCAGATTTCGGGATACGGGTTTCCCCTTCGTCAGCTCCACTTCTAGATGGTACATCTGGTATGTCCATACCTGTTCTTTGCTCAGCAATAAAACTAGCTTCATCCAGTATTTTGCCTACATCTTCTTCATAATTATTAAAATCGAATGAATTGTTTCCTATACCACTAGCATTTGTTAAAATCTCGTTGAAAGTTGTGTTTAATTCATTTAATTCTCCATCTGCTTGGGGTAAAACATCATTTATTTTACCTTTAATATTTGAGAGAACACCCATCGCAGGACCTAACGCTGCCATTGAATCGCCTATATCTATGGTAGATTCTAGTCTCATTTGGACTTGTTCAAGAGCTAATTTTATCTGAGACATGGTTCTTGCAGTCTTCCTAACTTGTGCGAGTTCATTGGAAATCATTTTTCCCTGCTGTGAATCGTGTTTTTGTAATGAAGTGACTACTTGTTCAAAATACATTTTTTCACGAGCCTTTAGTTTTTCCATTAATGAATCTAGTTTCTTATTCTGGGTTTGAATCTTATTTTTAGCTAATTCCATTTTAGGTTTTAGTGGCTGTTGAGATTTTAGACCATTCCTTATAAAGTCAGCAGAATAGCGTTTTTTTTCTTTGATCCATTTGTTGCTAAAATGGTTATCCATGAATAATTATAAATATTATTTCACAGACCTTAAATTGCAATGTCATCATTGCCTAACTAACTAGTAATTTTTTATAAACACTGTTCTAATAAAAATGTAAATACTATTAATCTAATTTATGTTATTAATTACAAATAATTCAATTTAATTTATTATAACGATATGTTTACTATACAGCTAAAAAATATTTAAAAATACAACATTGGTTGAAATTTTATTCAGCTATAATATTAATTAAAAAAATATTTAAAATATTGCGTAAATGATAAAAAATCTTTAATCGACTATAATCAAAGGTTTTATCACAACATCCATAAATGATCATTTTTTATTAGAAGAGAAATAATTCAAATTAGATTACATAATAACGATAACAAAAAAACAATAATAATATTAAACGAATTTTTTTATTAAAATTAAATAATTTTATATAAATCATTTCGGTAAAATATTTTTGTTTTTAAATGAATATTCTACAATGGTGTAAGATTGATGAATATCTGTTAATTGCAGAAAATGACGAAATATATAAAAGATATGCTGGACTTGAATATTCGAAAGAGGCGATCCTTTCTCTTGCAAAATTAAGATTGCAAAATTCAAAATTATATTTAAAACACTATAAGGAACCGAATGATCTTTTTGTTTCAGTTATAGAGAATTTTGTACAATCTTCAACTAAAAACTTAGAACTTAAACTATATGACATAAGATCAAAAAAAATAGTGTCTAGCCAGACTTTTAATAATAAAAGAATCAATTGGAACACATGGAGACAGTTCAATCACATCGAAAAGGATTCTTCTAAAAGAAAAAAAGTTTTTGATGAATTTATTGAGAAAACAAAATATATTTCCCCTGTTATTTATAATCGGTTTGAAAAGATCCGTTCGCTTTACTTAACTTTGTCTCATCAACAGAATAATAATAAGTATATTGATAATTATAACCAATTAAATCCATTATCAGGCTATTTGATAAATGAAAAAATAACATATGCAAAATTTATAGATTTTATTAAACATATTGGAAATAAAGCTAGAAACCCATTCAAGAGATCTTTTCAAGTTGTAGGTCTAGAAATTTTGAATAGAAATCCTGAATACTATGATGATTTCTATTTTTTTCGTAATAAAATTTATAAAGATTTTGACAATACATTTAAAAAAATTAATCCTGTAAATGAAATACAAAGAA
Source organism: Nitrososphaerales archaeon (assembly GCA_032155045.1). Lineage (GTDB taxonomy): Archaea > Thermoproteota > Nitrososphaeria > Nitrososphaerales > Nitrososphaeraceae > TH1177. The sequence goes on along the minus strand of JALDXL010000028.1, from coordinate 3,070 downwards.
TTTTAAAAATATTAGGTTTTGATCTTAATCGGATTAATTTTGACGTAAAAAATAGAGAAAATAAATATCCTTCTCCAATATGCTTTTTTGTTCAAATACCTTATGATATCAGAATTTTATATAAATCTGAAAGTCCTTATTTTGATCTACAAGGATGTTTTCATGAGTCTGGACATGCTATGCATGCTAGTTCTATCAATCATGAAATAGAATATTGGAAAAAATATTATATTTCTATGGGTATTGCAGAAATATTTTCTATATTATTAGAACGTATAACAAAGAATAAAAATTTTCTAAAATCTATAGTAGAGATAGATGATGATGATTTATTAGATAGACTGATATTGAGAACTAATTTCATGGAATTATTTTTTGTTACATTTTATTCTGCCAATTCTCTTATGAAATCGAGTTTTTGGAAAGACCATTTAAGTATTGATGACTCTAATTTACTTTATTCAAAATTAGTAAAAGATTTTACTGGAATTGAAGTCCCTGGAGAATATTGGATGTTACATCATATTCTTCCAGATGCTATAATGTATGTTCCAAGTTATCTATTTGCAGCTGTTAGAGCTAAAGAATTGGATGTTCACTTACAAAACATCTTTGGTGAAGCATGGTGGATGAATAAAGATGCTGGAAAGTATTTACAACAAATAATGTCTCCAGGTGCTGACATAGAACTTTCATTGTTTTCAAAGCTTGATAGTGATCTTTATCTAAAAGAAATCATATCTAAATAAAATACAGCTTTTTAGTATCAATTATCATAATTTAGATATATGAAAGTATCATACATCCAATAAATTAATAAATCCTTAAAATTTGAGGACTATTTGCTCGACGTCACAACCTATCTATAATCATATAAAATGAATAATGAGAATCTGGAGTAATAAATTTGTTTAATACATTAGAGAATCACTATTAAAATATCCAAAATTATAAATTGAAATCACTACTAGTTTACATAGAATGAAAAGAGAATTTATTGCCTCGAGAATTGAGGCCACACAAGACGGTAGCCCTTATGTTTATGTAACATTCTCAGATGCTCACGACTACAAACCTGGAAGTGATAAAAGAATGAATCCTTTTGGTCCTAATGTTATGGCATTTACTTCACCTGAGGATTTAATGAAAAACTTACCTAAAGCAATGGGTGATATATCAAAAATGATTTCTGGAGGAATGGGTGGTGGAGGTATGACAGGAGACAATCCTACATTCAAAATAAGCATGAAAGACTATGAGGATATGAATATTAAAGTAGGGGACAAAGTGACAATAGAGGTAAAGAAATCAGATACAGGAAGTATATATACATAATTTACTAACTATGATTTTTTTCTCTTTTTTTGTTTTTAAAACATATATTACAATTTCATTTTATAAAATGACTATACAATCTAGATCACTATAGCAATATTAGATAGATCTGTATAGATTTCTAAAAGAAAATTTTTTTCATAAACTTGATAAATGGCAGTTTGTCTTTAGATTACATTGGTTAATATAGATACTAGTGCATCACTTGAAAGTTTTAGAAAATTTATTATTGTTAGTACTTGTAAATCTTTTATTCCTGAAAGTTATTTACGTGATTACGAAGTTTTTCCAGAAAGAGAAGATGGACCAGGAGCGATATATGTTGAAGCAGTTGATAAAGTAACTTTGAAACGTATTAGAGAAATGACTTTTGTAAATGCAAAAGAGATTTTAGGGATTATATATTCTTCCAAAAGTGGCAATACTCAATTAAAGTGGCGACAAATCAGGAAAAAAACAGGAAAAGTAAGTGGAACAGCATCAGCTAATGCTTTGGTCAATTTAGTCGAATCTGGTGTGTTAACCCAAGAATGGGTAAATGAATATATTATATCATCTCAAAATTTAAATAAACCCAAAGATCATGCAAATTGATCTGTCGAAATAAATTCGAATCACATGGTGTAAATTGTTAAAATAAAATAGCAAAATTATAGTATCAAAGAAAATTATTTTATTTATCCATGATAAGTAAAGAGGTAGCAAGCTCCTCCGGTAAGGCTATTTATATCATTCCAGAAGATTCCGATGATCTTTTTACTCTGAGGCGAATTATAAAAACAGATGATATAGTAGTATCTGATACAACTAGAGTAATAAAATTTGAAAAAGAATATTCTAGACCAGACAGAGAAAGGGTGAAAATTCGTGTCTCAGTTAAGGTCGAGAAAATAGGACTTGATGAATCTATCGATAGATTGAGAATAGCTGGAACAATAATTGAGTCAAATAATAGTCTTGTTCCAAAGGGAACTTATCACTCCATTATAGTCCAAATTGGAAATAACATCGTAGTTGATAAAGGCAAAAGATGGGAAGAGCTAGATCTAAAACTTTTAAAATCTGAAATAGCAGGAAGTTTTATTATTGTAGCTATTGATACAAAAGAAGCTGGAATTGCGAAAATAACAGGAACTCATCTTGAGATAATTCCAAACATATACTCTGGACAAAGCGGAAAATACTATACACATGCAGCAAAAAATAATCCGAATATTGAAGTATTTTTTGAAGAAGTATATCATTCATTGCATAATATACTCCATGAAGATGGAACATATAGACTAACAGTATTTGGTCCTGGAGAAACAAAAAGAAGATTTTACAATTTTATAATAGATAAGAAGTCTACTTTTAAAAATAAATTAAATGTTATTGAAGGAGTTGATGTAGCTGGAGAGGATGGAATAATGGTATTTCTAAGATCGCCTTCTCTAAAAGAAGTAATGGGCACGAGTAAGATATCTATTGTATCTAGTATATTGGACAATATTATGTTACAGGTAAATAGAGGAGAAGAAAAATATGTTATGGGATTTAAAGATGTGTCTACAGCAATTAATATGAAATCTATCGATTCCCTTGTTTTTTCTAATTCTATATTTAAAGCTTTGAAGGAAGAAGAAATAATCGGTCTCCTTAACCTAGCTGAAACTTATGGTGCTAAAGTATATGCTGTAGACTCTTCAACAGATATTGGATTAAGAGTTTCTGCATTGGGTGGGATTGTTGGATT
>JALDXL010000027.1:0-15956 GCA_032155045.1 Nitrososphaerales archaeon | reverse complement strand
TATGGCTAGAAGTATTGCGTTCTTAATAAAATCTAAATTTAAAGATTTAGTTCATATTGAGATAGTAAATGAGCATGGAACTTCATCTATTCAAAATAGTGAGAGTAATAGAAGAATACTTAAAGATAAATCATCAGCTAGACTGATTGCTTTTAGAAGTGGAAGGACATTTGATCCAAAGATCGACTATAATTAATCATAACGGTAATAACGAATAAAAAGACGAATTTAATTGATACCCGAGTTTATAGATATTAATTAATCTCAATTGTTATGATAATTTTATAGTTTGTTAAAATTTATGAAAAGTTATAGTAATAACTATACTACTATTTATTTACAAATTTTTACATATATTATTAATCTATTTGAAAAAAATGATATTGGTTAATGAATAGTATATTATAAAAATGGAAAAAAAAAATAATACATTAGTTAAATTTCTTCAATTAGACGATAAAAGAACAATTCATATAAAATTGATTTTTTTTGAAAATGGCTGTTTTATAATAATATCAGAAAATTCTGATAGAATAGGATCCATTACCATATCATCTAGTGTATCAAATAAAGTAACATCAGCTATAATAATACCTAGTAAATACGATTCAATTTTCATTAATTCTATTGCTCAAAGAATATCATTGATGTTAAATGGAATTTGCTTAGTTTCAATATATACCAAAACACAATTAGATATTAAAAGTATGAAAACAATTATGGGTGAGATACTAAGTATGATTAAAACAAAGACTGAAAATGATGAAAACAAGTAAATCTGAAATTAATAATATGCATAATGACCTTAGAGAATTTATAGAATTACTAGAAGATGAAAACGAAATCATTAGAATTAAAAAAAAAGTTACTAGTACATTTGAATTACCAGCAATAGTTAGTAAACTTGATGGTAATAAAGCAGTAGTATTTGAAAATGTCGAAAATAAATCTATTCCAGTTATCAGTAATCTTATCGGAACTAGGAAAAGATTTGCCATGGCTATGGGATCAAAAGAAAATAAAGATATTCATAAAATCATTAATAAATCTATTAATAATAAGAATACCAATGTAAAAATAGTAAATAATATACCACCATATTATCAAAATTCATCAAATAGTTTATCTATTCTTCCAATTGTTACACATTTTGAAAAGGATGCTGGACCGTATATAACTTCATCAATTGTGTATGCTAAAGATCAAGAAAATAATAGTCAGAATTCATCTACTCATAGGTTATTAAAATTAGATGAGACAAATATGGTGATAAGAATGGTAGAGGGGAGACATTTACATAAATGTTTTATGTATTCGAAAGAACATAAAGAAGATTTGAAAGTTGCAATAGTGATAGGAGTTCATCCTGCAGTTAACATAGCGGCAGCTTATCAAGCATCATATGGAATAGATGAAATGTATATAGCAAATACAATACTTGATGGAAATCTTCAATTATCTATTAACAACTATTCGAATCTTCTGATTCCTGTAATGTCGGAAATAGTATTAGAAGGAAAAATCTTGTATGATAAAACCCACGAGGAATGGATGGTAGAGATGTTAAAAACATATGATTTTAAAAGACAGCAACCAGTTTTTGAATTAGATAAAATAAGATTTAGAGACAATGCTATTTTCCATGATATATTACCTGGTTATTCAGAACATCGTTTATTGATGGGCCTTCCTGTTGAATCAAAGATGATAGATCATGTAAAAAATGTGGTTCCGAATACTTTACAAGTGTTACTTACAGACGGAGGAAGTAATTGGCTAACAGCTATAATACAACTAAAAAAGAGAATCGAAGGAGAATCCAAAAATGCTTTACTTGCAGCATTTGCAGCTCATCCATCACTTAAAATTGCAATAGTAGTTGATGAAGATATCGATCCTACAAACCCAGTTGAAGTAGAATATGCAATATCTACAAGGTTTCAAGCAGATAAAGATATGATTATTATTCAAAATGCAAAGGGATCTAGCCTTGATCCATCTAGTGATCAAATTAATTTACTAACGACAAAGGTAGGAATTGATGCGACAGCTACATTATTGAAAGGTAGAGATGGGTTTGAAATTGCAAAGATTCCAGGAGAAAAAAGTTTCAATTTATCAGAATATTTATCCGAATAATTTTCTAAAAAATTAATGAATTATATCAACATATGAAAAAAATATAAATATTAATATAAATATATAATTTAATCATATAATTTGTATTATTAATTTAAATATCCTTTTTAGCAAAAATAGATGTGGATGTATCTATGAAACCCAATAGTTTTGCTATGAAAGAGTGGCATTTAGAACATGTTGAAAAAGTGATTGTTCGATATGTAAAGGGGTTATCTCCAAATGCGACCTCATTTGAGAAGCGCAATTTTAAAAAATATAGTACTATGTCTAATTGTACAAAACAAATAGAATATGATAAAAAGCATGGCGTAACAGAAGAAGAGGTAATTGCAGTTCTGCAAAGAATTAGAAATGATGATTCTTTTTCAGAATTACGTAAGAATCCGGATTCTGTTCAAAGACTAGACGAACTAGAAAAACAACTTACTTCTCCAAAAAAAATCGGTTGGTAGTTTTATAGATATTAATTAATTATTTTTTGTTTATTACTATATTGAGACAAAAAGAAAAATATTTAAATTGTGAAAATTATAAAACATGAATGAATAGAAAAATCTCTACTACCATCATAGCTTCTAGTTTTGTTGTTTTTTTGTTCTACTTTAGCTTAACAATAGAAGAAGGAAACTACAATAATAGTTTTTTTAATAATATAGCGATATTCGCTCAAGACGATAATGCACCTGTTGTTAAGAATTCAAAGATAATCGAATTTTCTGGTATTAATTATGCAGATGTTGTAAATAGCCGTGATATTAATCTAAACAGTTTTACAGTATCTGTATGGTTTAATACAGCAATGAATGTTACATCGGGAAATAATGCTATTTTGCTCAATAAAGGAGGATTTGGAAGTGATCGACCAGGGTTTAACCTTAATTATGGAATATGGCTTAACAACAGAGAAAAAGTTACAGGTGGATTTGAGACTCCAACAGGAGATGATTATTCCCTTACTTCTCAAGGGTCCTATGATGATTCAACATGGCATAACGCAATTCTGACCTTCGATGGCGAACAACATCTGTTAAAGTTATACATGGATGGCCTTGAAGTTGCAACCAACTCAACAAATATAGGAATAACACCTGATACTACAGGGAAACAACCAATTAGATTAGGTGCCAACTCTTTAGCTGAAAAAGGGAAAATAAACGGTAATTATACAGGACAATTAGATGATATCCAAATATGGAATTATGCTTTTACTAAAGAACAAGCAGCCAATTTATTTGATACGGAGTCTAAGATAGCTAGATAACCGTAACTTAAAATTTGGCAATACTAATAATATACTAAAGAAAAAATTATCATCATTAACAAATAAAAATTATAATTTTTTTCGAAATAATTATTATTTGTGGTCTTCTGGAAATACATAATTCAAGAGCATGTCTACTGCTTTATTTTTTATGGTTTGTTTGAAATGCTCAGTCCCTTTTTTAGGAGTTTCAAGAGATTTATCATGTTCAACTTCTATAACGGACCTATGGTCCAATGCTCCTTCAAATTGAATTTTGTACTCTTTGAATTGTTTTGATTTAACAATTGAATCAAATATGTCTTTTAGCCAAACTGATCCTACAAAATATACATAAGGAGGATTAATCTTTTGCCTAAGCAACTCTTTAAGACTATCAAAAGTACGAAATACTGTTTTAGAGTCAGAATCAATTATTATAATTTCTTCATTTATTTGTTTATTGATGAGTTCTTTCTTTATTAATTCAGAATAATGAGATTCAGCAATTACTAGTATGATGGTTTTATGAGAATCTGGCTTAGATCTTAAAATTACCTGATACAACCTAGTACAATGTTCAATTCTTTCAAGAATATGAGATGGTAGTTCTAAAGAGGAATTCTTATGTACAGCATAAAGAATAATTAGGTTACCATCAGTAAAATGTATTTCCGACAAATTATTTTATAATTAATTTTAATGATTCTTTTATACATTCCCAATATAAAACCGTACTAATTAAGTAAATATTGAACATTCATTAGTAATTATTATAAGATTTAGAATAATAATTTTCATAGCAATGGATATTTATACTGAAACTAGACCTTGGGGAAAATTTGAAAAATTCCATGAGAACCAGCTTTGTACAGTAAAATTAATCTATGTTAATACAAATTCTAGACTAAGTCTTCAATATCATGAGCATAGAATGGAATTCTGGAAAATTGTAAAAGGAAAAGCTAAGGTAGAGATTGATGAAACAGAACATATAGCTAAAGAAAATGATAATATTATAATTCCTTGTGGTGCTAAACATAGAATAACAGCATTAGAAGATAATTGTATGATATTAGAAATTTCCTACGGCAAGTTTGATGAAAATGATATAATTAGAATTGAAGATGACTATAATAGACTCAAAAAAAAATAATAATTTAATGTTTTTTAATTATTAGTTGAATTTTCGAATTTTCTTAATAAAATTAAACTCAGGATAAATGATAGAATTTTCTATATAATATTCAAAAAATAGCCATATGATACAGCTTTAAAAATCTTAGAGAATAATCTTTATAGATTTTATTACAAATTAAAGAGAAGAATAACAAAAATATGGTAAGAAAAAAAAAGGGTAAACTACAAGAAATTTTAAGCAAAGCTCTATATGCAGATAATCCAGCTGCATATCTTATTTTATACAGAGATTTCAATACACTTATTTCTATTCCTCTTTTAGAATTTATTGATATTTCCCATAATTTTGAAATTATTCCGGCAACCAGAATAATTCAGATTATAAAAGAAGATAAAATAATTTATCAAAAAAGAACACAAGAATTTACAAATGAAAAATAACCTAAATATTTGAATAATTCTTACTTTTTAATGAAAATTATTAAATTATGTTAAATGTATATTTACATAATTGAATAGTAAAAAGGATAACGAGGAAGGCACAAATAGTAACGACAACAATAATAAAAAGAATGGTAGAAGTAATGAGAATTCAGATAATGTTAACTTTAATAACGGTAAAGATGATGAAAAAGAAAATTCAAGATTTAAAGAACATAGTTCAACACCATCACCTTCAGCAAACGATAAATCGACCAGATCACTACCATCAAAAGATTCTAATGATTTAAAGCATAAAATTAACAGTAACATAAAAGGAATTACAAAAAAAATTAATATGTATAAAGTAGGTTCTATAAATAAAAAAATATTATATTCTGCTATTGGAATTGTTATAGTAGCTGTTGTAATAATGATCTTCTCTCAAGGATCTAGTTTTAAATTTAATCAAGAAGCTGTTATAGAAGCAAAAGATTTGGAAATTTCATTGAAAAACGTTTCAATTACAAATATTGATAATGATAATATTAAAATCAATACAATATTTGATGTTTATAATCCAAATCAAGGAACTTTAATTCTCGAGGCTATTAATTATAATGTAAATTTGGAAAATACTCGTATTGCATCTGGAGACATAGGAGAAAGACCAGAAGGTTTTATTGATTCGTCTGCTGGAATTTATCCTATAATTGGTAATGGAACGGTAACACTAAAAGATGAAAAAATAATTCAAAAAGATAACAGAATAGATGATTTATGGAATAATATTACAGATAAAAGATCTAGTTTTCAAGTTAATGGAAATTTCGCATTTAGGCAAACGTCTAGTTTTCAAGCACACGCGGGAGAAATTGATTTTAATTTAATATATCCTTAGATATTTGTGCGATAGACCATGAAAAATAAGATATAAAAGTATCATACAGATCCTTCTCAATCATTTGGATAAGTCAGCTACCTTCCCTTATGGGAAAATAGATTGAGAATAATAACAGTTTTTTAAGTAGTTTAAATATCATAACCGTTATTTATACATAATAAAATGGAATTCATAACCTCAATCAACAAATCAGAATCAGAACAAGATTATCAAAATATAAAGAATAATACTATGAGAGGCCTCAAAGAGCATTATTCAACAGAAGTTAAAAATGGTAGATCCCCCCTTGTAGAATTTAGTACTATTTGCAAATGGTCAGGAGCATTTCATGATTCAGATCAAATCTTTAGATATTTGAAGAGACTTAAAGGAGAGAATTATATCGATATTAATCACAGGAAAGAGATTAGTTTAACTCGTAATGGCATTCATTATATTAATATAAACATTAGAGGTTATACTATATAATTTTAGAATAGTTTTATACATCAAGTAGAGAATGAAATGAAATGAGTTAAAATCTAATTTAGGATTTGAATCTGCTATTCAATCCTGAGAGTAACAACGGCACTGAAATAAAAAGCCATAACGAAGTTTGACTGCTTAACACACACGCATAGACAAAACGTCCTTTTAAGCACAATCAAGACTTTGGAAGTACTTTGTCATGTCGCCCATCAGAATAAAATTTTAACTCAGCCAATGTTTATTTATATGATTATGGATACTTATTCTGTCTATCAAATAGCCTTAGATGCCATAAATAAAATACAAATTATTTTAAACGATGGGAAGATTTAATATCTATAATATTTCTAAAATAATGAATTGCGGTCATCGTCTAGTTTGGTTAGGACACTGGCCTTCCATGCATATAACATGCGAAGTTAGCCCGCAACCCGGGACTTTACTTTGAGTAAAGCGGGAATTCAAATCCCGGTGACCGCAATATATGGGAATTCATATACTATCTTTTGTTAATCTATAGATATAAAAAAGGAGAAAATTTCTCTCAACTAACAATTATGGAAAAAATTTCTAGTGACTTTTATGATGATTTCCAACCAATCAACCAACCAAAAATTAAATCGTTTCTTATTGCTGATGCGATTTTCGATTGTAAATATATTTCATAAAAGTAAATTAAAATAAATGATATTTACAATCCTTATAATATTTTAAATCCAGAAATTCTAATTACTACGAGATGATTATAAAATCATTAATTGTTTTTGAAAGTTAGAATAATCTTGTAATGATTTTAGTTAAAATAAATATTTACCTATTTTCCATTACTGCTTCTCTTGATAACAGCATTAAAACTTTATCAGCTACATTTTCTGGACTCATTGGTTTAAGTGTAAATTCATCCGCACCATAGCCCAATATCCTTGTTTTATCCGAATCTTCATCCGCAATAACAAGAACTTTAGTATTCATATTAATTTTTTTAATATTAATTATTAACATCAAGTTTCTATCACATGCTAGATTGCCGCCGATTATCACCACATCAACTTTTCCTTCCATTTCGTTTAATTTTTCTAGACATTCCTTTCCATTAGTAAATTTTAATGGCTCGCATCCCTTTAGCCATAACATGCCAGTTAGAACCGAGTTAGCGTCGTTATTATCTTGAATTATAAAAACGCGAGGTTTAGAAATAGGCATAACATAGGTATTTTATACTACTATAAAAAATAATTGATTATAACTAGATACTTTATTATTATACTAAATCATTAGTTGATTTTTCAATTAGACTACGTTTTGAAATCAATAATAAAATTTTATCTGATATGTCTGTAGGACTTTAAGGTAATATCATGATTTCATCAGCGCCATACTCATAGATATTATTTTTTTGTTTCTTCATCCGCAATAACAAGAACTTTAGTATTTGGATTTATTCTTTTTATAATACCTATTAGTCTTAGATCATTATCCAATGCTATTTCATGACTTAATACTAAAGCATCTACTTTCCATCAATTTTCTCTAAACTTTAAACATTCTTTAAACATCTTTAAATTTAAAAGATTCTAATCCCTTTAACCAAAACGTACCAGCTAATAAAGTATTAACATTTTGATTTTTATAAAATATAATACCAATATGGGTTTGAAAAGACAATATAAAAGATAGTTATCAACACTATTAAATAGTTATATTTAAATTTCATTTACAAAATAACGGAAATATCTAATTATTATAATCTGTTCTAATAATACAACAAAAGGATTTATAATTATAATAAAAATTCCATCTGACAAGAAAACTAACTTCATTTATTAATATATTAAAAATTAATGGTGGATAATATTTGATCTGACCTAAGCGATACATTAGATTTTTATATCAAACATGCTTAAAAATAATGTCTTTTGTCTTCAAATGAAAATACCCCAAAATTACCTTCAAAAAATAAAAGTGAATTAACAGAACAAGTATTTCAAGCAATCGTAGATAGTGGAGAAACAGGAATATTTCAAACTGAACTTTGTAAATCTTTCTCTATAGACAGCAGAGACGGATCAAGGTTAGTTGGAAATCTTGAAAAACAATCTCTTATTTCCAGAGAACGAATATTATACAAAGGCAGATGGACATACAAATTAATAGTTAAAAAAATGCCTCAATTAAAAGCATATAGAAGACCAATTGAAATTGCCAGTGTAGAAGGGGCTCCGTGTTTTAGTTGTACTTTCCAACACTTATGCTCTACAGAGGATGAAACAAGTCAGTATAGCCCGGCAAAATGTAATTGGATTGAACAATGGGTTATACTTGATGCAAAAAAAAGAGGACTTTCAAATTCGCTATAGATTAGCATATACTATACAAAAAAATTTCATTATTTTATTCTAAAAATTAGAGAGTATCGTTGAACTCTTTCTGGAGAATAACAAACGCTGATTCTATCTGGGTTGTGCCATTAACCTTCCATCTTGTATTATCTATTGAATCTGATTGATTGTTTATTAATTTTTCAATAATATCCATATTTGTATCAGATGGTTGAAGAATAATTGGAGATTTTAACGTAGTAGTTTGTCCTGGCGAAAATTGAGGTCTACCATTTAATGGAATATCCTCGTAGGATAAAACACCATGTCCTAATAATTCATCATCTCCATATAGATCATATTCAATTTTTGAAGTTGTAGCAGTATTTTCTGAAGGATTAGAAACGTCAAATGATAAAAGAAGTTCTATATTGTTAGTATTATTTGAAAGGTTAGTAATATTTACTGAAGTGAGTTTAAAGTCAATTGCGTTAACATCTGGAGCATTAACAAAATATTGAATTCTTGGAAGAAGAATAATTGTAATTACTAAAACACCTATTACTCCAAATAGAACAATTCTTCTTTTACTAAGGAACATATATTACAAATAAAGTTTAAAAAAAGAATTAAAATGTTTCTTAATTGTAACGATCATATGGCACTATAAAAGATACATTAAAGTGATTTATATGTTTTAGACTAACACTGACGAGCTATGAATATAATCGATGGTTTTATCATATGGATTCATCTATTATCTGCAAGTATTTGGGTTGGTGGATCAATTTTTATTGGAATAATTCTTGCTCCGATGTTAAAACAAATTGGAAATTCGATGGAAGAAAGAATTATCATTATGATAAAACTTGGCAGGAGATTTAATAACATTGCATTTCCTTCGTTTATTATTTTAATGTTAACAGGATTATATAATTCAAGATTTTTTTTTGAACATCCACAGACTTTTATTGAAACAGATTATGGAATTTTACTATTGATTAAAATTGTGTTAGTAGTTATTACTTTTGCAAGTTATATTATTCATATCAAAACTTTTGGAAAAGATACAGAATCAAAGATTATTAAAAATAGAGAATTTGAATATATCGATATAATTCGCTCAAGAATTATTAACTTAGGAAGATTAACTGTAATCCTATCTATAATAATCTTGTTACTTGCAGCTTTCCTAGATGCAGGTGTAGGATTTAGATAAAATATAATATTACTAATAAAAAATTTTAGTTACAAAAAACATATTCTCTTAATCCGGCCTTATCTGCGGTATTTCCACCAATTTTTACTAAAACAAATTCCTTATTAGGATTCGATAATGGTTCATTAATTTTTATTTCATTTGAATGAAGTCTACTATACTCCTGCATATCCAACTTAGAACGTTCACCTATTTCTTTCTCTAAACTCATGCCTTTAACAATTTCTTTATAAGTAGGTTGAATTAAGCCACTAAAAACCATTGCACTACTGCCACTTCCATATGATCCGAATCCTATTCTTTTATTTTCCAAGTCGATATTTTTCTTATATTCAAATTCTAACAGACTTCTTAATCCCATATACATAGATGCGGTATAAAGGTTTCCGATTATGGATGAAGCTTCAAGAGAGCTAGCCATTTTTTGTTCAAAAACTCTTTTGAAAAACGATGTACGTATAAATGCTTTTCTAAATTTTTCGTCTTCTTTCGTAAAATCCTTATCAGCTAATATAGACTCAATTGTTCCACGCGGATCCTTTGGAATAGGTTCGTCCATTCCTACTTCTTCTATTATTTGCTTCCATCTTGGTAAATACCTCCATTCATGTCTTAGAAGATATGCTAATGCTTTTTCTCCCATTTTTCTATAAGGTAAATGTACACTAATGTAATCAATTTTATCTGTTATTGATTCATCTTCTTTCAATTGGATTAATTTAGTTTTAAGTGCTTTTTCTCGATAACTATCAAATGCCTTTTTGACTTGAATTAGATATAAATAATTTGAATAACTTCCATTAACTAGAGGTGTTTCCCTCCCTAAAGGCCTGTAGAAATCATATTCATTTTTAATAATCGTAGAAGTAACTTTAGGGTCAAAAGCAACTAATCTAGGATTTTCTTTTACTAGCATAGCTATCGCACCTGCTCCTTGTGTATATTCTCCAGCTGATCCTAGATCGTATTTTGCAATATCGCTTACAATAACAATAGCAGCTCCGTCATTGTTTTCTTCTGCTCTAATCCAATTAGCATTGTCATATAAAGCATAGGACCCACTTACGCAGGCGAACTTGCATTCTATTCCACCAGCATGTTCGAAAGACCCCTCGCCATAAATCTGCTCGAGCATTCCAATGACAAAAGAATTCATAGCTTTTGATTCATCTAACGCTGATTCAGTTGCAACATACATTCTGCCTATATCTTTTGGTTTAATATCATTTTTTTGCATTAATTTTAAACAAGCATTAGCTGCCATACAAGCAGGATCCTGATTAGTATCAACCATAGCCATTTTATATATCCCTATTCCATTTTCTAGTTTATGAGGATCTATTCCCCTAGCTATTGCAAAATCTTTTGAATCGATATATAATCTAGGAACATAAATTGCCATATCATCAATACCAACAGGCATACAAAGTTTAAATTTGATAAAAAGGACATTTAAACGTATTTGTATTTGTATTATTGGAATTATCGTAAAAAATAACGCTTGTTTCTTTGATAACTAGGTGATTATTAAATAAAAAATAGTTAATAATTGCTAAATTATAATCATTAAAAGTTTTTTATTATACGATAAAAATTATCTCGTTCTGCGGCAGAAAATCCTGCTTGTTTAATAGATTCAATAATATTAGTAGAGGTGAGTTCAGTTGAACGTGCACCAGTTGCGCTTACTACTTCTTCACCTATCAATGTTCCACCAAAATCATCAGCGCCGAAATAAAGAGCCAATTGTGCCATTCCAATTCCATTTGTAAGCCAAGACGATTGGATATGAGAAATACGACCATAAAACATTATTCTTGATATTGCAATCATTTTTAGCAATCTTAGCCCTCCAGAGGAATATTTGGCGATCCCTTCTATTTGCATTTGGGTTTTATTAGGCTCAAATCCCCAAGGAATAAAAGCGATAAAACCATTAGTTTTTTCTTGCAATTCACATATTTTTATTATATGTTGTGCGATCTCATCCTCCGTTTCTACAGTTCCATACATCATTGTTGCTGAAGACTTGATGCCAAGATCATGTGCTTCCTTCATAATGCTTAACCATTGATCACTCTTTATCTTGAGCGGACTGATTATGGATTTTACCCTGTCATCAAGAATTTCTGCCCCTGCTCCTGGTAATGAATCTAATCCGGCTTCTATTAATCTAGATAAAATCTCTTTAGTACTGCTTCTTTCAATTTTAGATATCATATCAATTTCAGAAACAGAAAGACCATGAATGGCAATTGAAGGATAAAATTTTTTTATTTCCTTAAAAATTTCTTCATAATATTCAATTGATAAATTTGGATTATGGCCACCTTGAAAAAGGACTTGTGTGATTCCAAACATTTCCTTTGATAATTTGATTCTCTCAAGTATATCTTTGACATTGTGTGTATATGCTTCAACATGTCCAGGCGGGCGATAAAAAGCACAAAATTTACAGTAGGTTACACAAACATTTGTATAATTTAAAATAATATTATTTATAAAAGTGGCTGTATTGCCAAAAAGATTCTTTCTGAGGGTATTAGCAACTAAGCCAATTGTATAAATATCATCAGACTTTAGCAATTCCTTACAATTATGAAAGTCAAGTCTCTCTCCTTCTAATACATTATTTAAAATATCTCCAATCTCAGATTTCGATACAATATAGCTTATACTATTTTGCAATTAAAAGTTATAATTTGATTATTCTATTTATTCTTTACAAGAAAATATATCCTTTGTAAAGTAGAAGAATATATATCAATTTACTTGTTAAATGATATAATTACATTGATCGCTAATAGTATTAACAGTATAGTATCAAAACCTACTCAAGCTATTGAGAAAGTATTATCCGGAGAAGAATTAACATACAAAGATGGTTTACAATTATTTAACGAGAATATATTTATTCTAGGTTCTGTTGCTGATCAAATCAGAAGAATATCTAAAGGAAATACGGTGAGTTTTGTTTCCTCATATTATTTAAATTATACCAATATTTGTGCAGCAAGTTGTTCATTATGTGCTTTTTATAGAAAAGGACAGGAAGATGATGCTTATACATTAACTGATACTCAGATCGTTGAAAGAGCGAGAATAGCTATAAAACAGATGGGTGCTACTGAATTACATATAGTTGGAGGATTTCATCCGAAGCTTGGACTAGAATATTATGAAAACATGATAAAGAATATAAAAAAAGAATTCCCTTTTGTAAAAATTAAGGCTCTAACTCCCGCTGAAATCTTTTTCATATCAAAATTAACCAAAAATACAGTTAAAGAGATTTTGTTAAGATTAAAAGATGTTGGTTTGGATGCACTTCCTGGAGGAGGAGCAGAAATTTTTAGTCCTGATATAAGAAATATCATAGTACGAGGGAAATGCTCTGGAGAGGAATGGCTTGATACAGCTAGACAAGCTCATGAAATTGGTTTGAAAACTAATTCTACCATGCTTTTTGGCCATATTGAGAAACCTGAACATGTTATAGATCATATCATCAAAATAAGAGAGCTTAATAAAAAAACTCATGGTTTCAATACTTTTATACCACTTAAATTTAGTCTTGAGAATACTGAACTAGAGAAAAACAAACTGATCGTCAGAGAGAGTCCATCTACCTATGATTTACGAATTATAGCAATTGCCAGATTGTTATTAAGAAATGTTTTAGATAACATATCAGTATATTGGGTTTCTCTTGGTAAAAAAATAGCACAAGTAGCACTTGCATATGGAGGTAATGATTTAGTTGGTACAGCTTTTTCAGAAGAAATATTTCGCGCTGCAGGTAAAGCTAGTGGAATATCAATACAAGAACTTGTAAATTTGATTAAAGAAATAAAAAGAGAACCTGTTCAACGAGATACATTTTTTGAAGTATTGAAAAAATACTAAAAAGGTAATTCAAATCTATATTGGAATCGAATAATTTACAACATACAGTTTATTACCTTTTACATCAACTTTAACAGCATTAATTTAAGATTTTTTTCAGATGCCATTTGGAAAATTGATTCTATAGACTCTCTAAATTAGGCAAAATATAATCTGAACGGAGTTACAAGATTTTTTTCAGATGCCATTTGGAAAATTGATTCTATAGATTTTTTTCCCTTTTCCCCCATATCAATCGTAGTTTCATTCACATACATTTTAACAAATGTAGATATCAGATGTTTTGATTGACCTCTTCCAAATTTCATTGCATAATCTACTGCTTCCTCCATGTTATTTAGGCCATAAACTATAGAATTTTTGAACAATGTGTCGAAACTTCTAATCTGTTCTAGTGTTAATGTTTTATTATTTGCAACATTTATACCCAATGGTACTGGCAAACCGTTTGTCAAATTATGCCACCATGATCCTAAATCAATAATTTTATGTAGATTTAATAAATTATAGGCAATTTGGATTTCATGAATTACTAACCCTGCATCGACATCGTCATTTATTATTGCCTGAGGTATAAGGTGAAAAGGTAATTCTTTTTCTTTAAAGCTACCTAAAAAAAGAGATAATAATAGATATGCAGAAGTCATCTTTCCAGGTATTGCTATTGTCTTATCGATTAAATCATCTTTTGAAAGAGTCTCTTTTGCTAAAACGATTGGACCATAATTTATTCCAAAACTTCCTCCACTTCGTAAAATTATATAATCTTTAAGAAAGGCGTATGCATGAACAGATATAGCTGTTATATCTAATTCATTATTCAATGCACGTTTATTGAGCTTTTCTATATCTTCAATTACATGATGTATACGGAATTGATCAGATTCTACATTGCCACTAGCTAATCCATAAAACATAAAAGCATCATCAGCATCAGGAGTATGTCCCAAAGTTATATCAATCATTTATAGCTATTTAGATATAATACGAATCTTTTGGTTATATTAATTGTTAGTTTGCCTTTTAGAGAAAATTAAATGGATCAAATTTATTTATATGAAATGCATATTGTAACAAGTAGTGGATAATAAAAATTTTATTTTACAGCAATTAAAATGGATATCGATATATTTTGCGATTAGCATTATAATTTCTTTTATAATTCCATTTCCTTATTCAATAATCGTGATAATCCCAATAGTATTATTTTTAAGTTTTTATATAAGAAGGAGGGAAATGAGGAAGTTAGGAGCAGATAATTATTCTATGTTTAATTCTAATAAAGTTAATTATTATTGTATGGCATGTGGAACTAAGCATGATAATATGATGTGTCCGAAGTGCGGTTCGAAAATGAAACGAATAGGATAAGATAGTAACCTTTGAAAATCACTTGATTTAATAAATCAAATTATATAATGTAATTAAATTTTCATATAGAAATTATTTCTATTAGAAATATTAGTATTATTAACTAGTAATACGTTACTTAAAGCTAATATAATTTAAAATAATATGATTAATGACACTATAGTTGCTTAAAAAAGAAATATACCTTTCATTTTTACTAAGTATTTTACTACTTTTAAGTATTGATATTTCATTTTATAATCATGTTGCATTAGGAAAACAAGATAGCAAAGATGATGATAATGAAAGATCAGGCGATAATGGAGATAGCAAAGATGATGATAATGAAAGATCAGGCGATAATGGAGATAGCAAAGATGATGATAATGAAAGATCAGGCGACGAGGCAGAGGATTTTGAAGATACTTCTTTAAAGGAATTATTTGATGATAATGGAGATAGCAAAGATGATGATAATGAAAGATCAAGCGACGAGGCAGAGGATTTTGATGATATTTCCATAAATGAATTATTTGGAGATAATAATGATAATAACATCAAGGAAGAAAATGAAGAAGAAGAAAATGAAAGGGAAAATGATACACCATTTATTCTTCCATTCAAGGCAGTACCATTTCCATAATTGTCATATTTCATGAATTAATAAAGGAATTGATGTTATGGAAATATATTGTAAAGTTTAATATCAGGGTTATCTGACTTTTGCATTATAAGCGGGGGTCGTAGAGCCTGGCCAAATAACAATAAATTTGGAGACGCGGGACTTAAGATCAAAAAATGGGTGATCCCGTCCTTTAGAGGTTCGTGGGTTCAAATCCCACCCCCCGC
>JALDXL010000026.1:0-15991 GCA_032155045.1 Nitrososphaerales archaeon | reverse complement strand
GAATTAATCTTCCCGTTAGCTGGTTATGTAGTTCAAAGTCAAAATTTAGGAATCGGACAGGCAATTATGTTTGGGTTTATAGGTTCTATAGGCTCAACTATTGGTGCAATTATAATTTATTACTTGTCATTAAAACTTGGACGAAGGGTTATCCTAAAAATTGGAAAATATATTCTTATAAATGAAGAGAAACTTCACAAGTCAGAAATTTGGTTCGACAAATATGGAAAAATAGCTGTCCTACTAGGGAGATTAGCACCTGGTGTGAGGGAATTAATCTCAGTGCCTGCTGGTCTCGCAAGGATGAATATCGTTCATTTTATTATATTTACATTCATTGGATCATTTTTATGGAGTTTATCTTTAACTTTGATCGGATTTTATTTAGGCGATGCCTGGGATGAATTTTCAAATGAATCATCTAAAGCATTTCATATTATAGCCATTATAATAATAATTTCAATATTATCAGTTTTGATTTACAAATTTCTTAAAAAAAGGAAGGAAAAAAATCAAATTGAGGAAAACTGAAATAAATAGGTTTTTTTAATTTTTTAAATTTTCGATGCATGGAATTAGATTTTTCTTTGCCTGTCTAGATCTTAACTCTCGATATAAAGAATCTACTTCAATAGCAGATTGAAGGATTTTGCTTTTCATTCTCGAAGAATTAAGAAACATCCGGGTGTCTTTTGGTAAGCAATGTCCGCCTATACCCTCGCGTGGCTCTAAAATTTCAACATTCCATTTAGTATTGAGAGCTTCTCGTAAATCTGAAAAAGGGATATTGTTACCTTGGCAATAAAGATATAATTCTTCAGCAAAGGCTATTTGAAGATACCTATGAGAATTTTCTATTATTTTAGTTAATTCAGCTATTTCAATAGAAGAGACAACATGTATGGGAATGTCTAAACTGCTAGATTTGAGATTAATGTTTAGATTAATGTTATCTTGTAAATCAAAATTATCATTAATAACATTTATCTGTTCATTTTCAGAGACTATTCTATTTTTATCAATATTATCATATTGTAAAAAAAGGTCATCGTCGTTACAATTGTTGGAAGATTCATCGCTGGAAATTCCGTTATAAAACTCTAAGCCTAACTTGAGGCAACAGGAATTTACACCTCCGAGAACACGTAATTGATTAACTCCGTATTTTTTTTCATCAAGGGAATACCATCTATGTGGAGCATGTACAACATGTAATCTATGTTCTAACAATTCAAATACTCTTTTAGATGTACCCTGTGGAATAGTGCTTTCAATTGAAACAAGAGCACCATTCTTTGCCTCAGATGCAATCTTATTTATAACAGAAATTAATCCATCGATTTGTGGAGAATAAATATCATGGTGATTATGTGTAGATACACAAATAACATAAATATCAAAATTTCGAAAACAATTAGTAGTTTTTATACCAATCTTTTTTTTTGCACGCATCACAGTTTCATTATTTATATCATATCCACATACATCGAATCCTTTATCAAGAATATATTTAGCAACAGGTAAACCTAATTGACCAAGTCCAATCACTAAAACTTTATGCGTTTCCATGTTTATCGAATTGGGCATATGTAAGGAAATTCTAATTTTTTTAATATATATTGGCGAAAAGTGATAGTATTCATTCCTACTATTCTTTCATTCTATTAGATAAAGTAGGAAAATGTATTAGAAATAACAGATATACAATGTTAGAGTTAATTTTCTACTTGAATTATTAGGGAAGTAGTTCTTAATTTTAATATGAACTGAAATTATAAACTACAAGCACAATTTCCTTGTTAAAAATTATATTAGATATACGAAAAATAACAGTGTTGAATCTTGTTATTTCTACAAATAAATTATTTAAATTAATAAAACAGAAACAAAATAATTTAAGAATTGTCGATACAAGATCATTTAATGAATATAGTAAAGGGCATATCCCTTCTGCAGTAAATATAGATCTAATGCAATATCATTGGAACGACACTTCTAAAAGTGGTATAAAAAATTTCAATGTTCAAATGCAAAAATTGCTATCAACATTAGGATTAAATCCAAAAACACTTTTGGTGTTTTATGATAATATTTCTGGTCCCTCAGCTTCGAGAGGAGTATGGCTGTCACTATATTTTTCTCATAACAAAGTTGTCATTTTGAATGGAGGACTAAATGCTTGGATAAAAGAAAACAAACCTATTGAAACTCAGCCAGAGAGATTAAAATATAATAGAATTGAAAATAAAATCAATCAGGAAATTCTAGCTGACGTAAAAACAATATCGAAAATACTAAAAAACAAAATGGAAATCCAAATAATTGACTCTCGTTCTCCTAAAGAATACAGTGGTGAATACATCAGAGCTGTAAGAGGTGGTCATATACCTAGTGCAATAAATATTGATTGGAATGAAAATATTACTAATGATAAGTTCAAAACAGAAGATACTTTACGAAAAATTTATTCTGAATTTTCAAAAAATAAAGAGATTATAACTTATTGCCAGGGAGGATATAGGGCGGCTAATACTTTCATTATATTAAGGCAATTAGGTTTTAAAAAGGTAAAAATGTATTTGGGTTCATGGAACGAATGGGGCAATGACGAGAGACTTCCAATTGAAAAAGAACACTAGAAGAATGCTTTAAAATTTAAGGATTTAAAATATATTACTTTAAGCAAAAACTTCATTATATAAAATGACATTAAAAACTATTTGAAAAACATTTTATTGCCTAATTCTTTTATTTAAAAATCGATAAGATGAATGTATAAAAATGAATCTAAAATTCAAGTAAAAGAATTAGAAGAGGACTTTATTAATGACTCTTTCTTTGAAACTTTGTCTAATTTATCTGAGGTGGGGGAAGTATCTAAAGAGGTATTTCGAGAGATAAAAAAATCGAATAATATTAAAATTTTTGTCGCCTTTATTGATCATGAATTAGTAGGAACAATTACTACTATTATTGAACAGAAATTTATTCATAAAGGTGGAAAAGTTTGTCATATTGAGGATCTAGCAACACGAAAAGGATACGAAAATTTAGGAGTTGGATCTGTACTTATGAAAAAAGCAATAAAATTTGCAACTGAGGAACGTTGTTATAAGGTAATTTTAGATTGTTCTCAACATAATTTAACATACTATAAAAAATTTGGGTTTTATCAACACGAAATAAGTATGAGATACGATATTCCAAAGACAAATTAACATTGAATGATAATTTTTCCGGAACGATATATTTTAGATAAATATTTCCATCTTCTAAAAATTCTAATATCGTTTAAATTGAAATTACAACAAAGATAATCAAACAACAAAGATAATAATAATCTCATATATTATTATTATAGAAATACCACTAATACTTTAGCAAAGATAATGACCTAATTCAAGTGCTTAAAGGTGTGAATAATTAACCCTATGGGATGTTCTACATCTTAATATAAAAGTGAATTAAATCCAGAATAAGATTCCAAACAGGGAAATTTAAGAATCTATAAATTTATACAAAATAATTAGAATATATACAAAATAATTAGGATAATTTAAAAAAATATAGTCCAAAGAGATAATAATGGACATAACAAGAATGAAGATAATTTATCTCAAATCTTTATATATAATTAAGAATTCTTTTTCCTACCAATCTATACAAAAGTAATTCATCCTGGAGAATGTTTTACTTGCATTCCAATCATTAATTCTCCGGTGTTATGTTCTTATTTTAGACTAAATAAATATTGAATTAATTTCACAGTAAGAAATTCACAACAATAGATCAATGTTAAAGTGTTTTTACTAAACATAAATACAGTAAATCAGTCACATTTATTAGGATGAAAAATAACGATAATGTTTTCAAGCAAAACAGATAATAACATTCTCCATATTGAAACCGTTTCATAGTTTAAAAATTTTGAATAATACAATATTTTATAAATTTTGGTTGTAGTAATAAATAAGAAAAACATTAATAGAAATTAATAAAAAAAACATTACTGATAGATAAAAGAAGTAATTTAATAATAATATATTCTCATCTATTCTGAAACAAATAATTAGAGTCATATAACCTCAATCTGTTAATTCTTTTCAAACACTTTTTTGGAAGTAAAATGAATTACATTAGTTTGCTAATAGCATTTACAACAAGGTAACGAATAATAGGTCAATAACTAAAACAAATTATAATAATAGGAAGGTCTATTTATCGATTTCTCGTCCAGATATTGAAAATATCATTGAAATATTAAGCAGTTTCAGTACAGTATAACAACGATATCTAATACTAATTGACCAGATAACAAATAATAACGAAAAGATTCAAAGAAGTTATTCTAGCATTAATAGTAATAATATTTCTATATATACCTAGAAGTATTTGAATTAAATGGAGTAGAGACTGACCAGAAATTTAGTAGTCTTTTTATATATACAAAACAAAATGATAACTTGATTGTTGGTTACATATAATTAAATCAATATTGTAAAATTATAGAGCAATATCTTAGGAATATATAATATCAAGTAAAAAATATGAAATATTTCAATGATTTCTTTTTATTTGAACCAAGATTAAATGATAAAGCAAATTTTTGTATAAGAATTATATTTAATTAATTATAATGTTTATAAATGAATAATTCCCCTATTGTGGTATTTGATTCTGGTATAGGATCTATGTCTATAATTAAAGAATTAAGAAAAGAACTTCCTAATGAAAATTTGTTATATTTTGCAGATAAGGCTAATTTTCCATATGGGACCAAGTCACAAAATGATCTTTTTAAAATTGTTAATAATACAATTACATATTTAGAAAGGTTTCACCCAAAATTAATCATAATAGCTTCGACTACTCCAACCATGCAAATTATTGATAAGATAACATCATTTACCAATATTCCATTGATGGGTGTTAGACCACCATTCGAAAAGGCAATAAAGATGACTAGAACAAAACATATTGGAATACTAGCAACAGAATCGACAATTAAGAGCAACGAACTCAATATACAAATTAAAACTGAAATTCCTCAAGATATCTTTATTTCAAAATATAATGCATCTCCTTTAATTTCTTTAATTGAAGACGGAACTTTCTTAAGAAATAGGAAAAAAATTGAAGACTTGATACTGCGGATAATGGGCAATATGAATGGTATTGATGTTACAATTTTAGCTAGTACTCATTTACCATTTATAGGCGATCAATTAAATATGATATATCCAACTATCAAGTTTATAGATCCTTCAGCGATTATTGCTAACGAAGTAAAAAAATTTTTAACAAAAAGCAATCTTAACAACAAAACTAAAAATGGTAAAATGAGAATACTGGTTTCAGATAATAAAAAAGATTTTGAAGTAATTTTACGACAACTTGGACGAAGAGAAAAAATAGAAGAAGTTTTTTGGTCTATTTAGATAACAGAAAAAAGAATAAATATATATTATTTTATTCGAAATTTAAGATTAAATTCAACAGACATAACGTGTATTAGCTAATGGATAGAAAGATCAGGTTAGGCATTGATGTTGGTGGAACTTTTACCAAAGCCATAGCTATAGATATAGTCTCAGGTAGTTTTATTGATAGTGCTACTATTCCGACTACCCATAATTCAACAAAAGGAGTAGCAGAGGGAATTATTCTTGCGTTAAGACAATTAATGGCTAATAATAATATTCAAAAATCAGAAATTGAACTAATATCTCATAGTACAACTCAAGCAGTTAATGCATTACTTGAAGGTGACACTTCCAAAGTAGGCATTATAGGAATGGGTGTAGGATTAGAAAAATCTAATGTAGTTAGAAGAACTAATATAAAAGATATAGAATTATCTCTAAACAAATATCTTCATACATGTTACAGATTTTTGGACACGTCGAAATACTTACAAAAAAATGAGGTAATTTCAGCAATTGCAGCACTTAAAGATGAAGGAGCAGTGGTATTAGTTGTGAGTGAGGCATACGGTGTAGATGATCCAAGCAATGAGCTCTTCGTAATGAATAAATCTGATATTCCTATAACTGGTGGACATGAATTAACAGGAATTTATGGATTAGAGATTCGTACTGTAACTGCTGCTATCAACGCTGGAATTATGCCTAAAGCTATTAGTACTGCAAAATATGTTGAAAATGTAGTTAGACAAGAGAACATAAAATGTCCAATTATGATAATGAAAGGAGATGGTGGAGTGACAGATATTGATACTTTTAAAAATAAGCCTATTTTAACAATATTATCCGGACCAGCTGCCAGTGTAGCTGGTGCATTATTACATTCTCATATTTTGCATGGTGTTTTCATTGAGGTAGGAGGAACCTCTACAAATATATCTATTATAAAAAATGGTAAACCTGAAATCAGGTATGTAACTATAATGGATCATCCTACTTGTATACGGTCAGTAGATGTGAGAGTGGCCGGGGTAGCAGGTGGATCTCTAATTAGAATTGGAAAAAATAAAATAATTGATGTAGGACCTAGATCTGCGCATATAGCAGGACTCAGATACTCGTGTTTTGTCGATCCGAGCGAGTTAGAAGATGCTAAAATAATAACTTTTAATCCTAAGGAGAATGATCCTAGTGATTATATTTGTATTCAAACACAAGATAATACTAAAATTGCAATAACTAATACCTGTGCAGCAAATGCATTGGGTTTGATAGAAAAACAAAACTATGCTTTCGGAAATAGAGAATCAGCTATTAAGGCACTTTCCTTACTAGGAAAAAAATTAGGAAAAAGCTATCAAGAAACTGCAGAAATTATTCTTGATTTTTCTATCAAAAAGGTATTTCGGATTATGGAACCCATGATAAAGGAGTATCAATTAGTTGATAATAAAATTATTCTTATTGGAGGAGGAGGCGGTGCTTCTGTTTTAGTTCCATACATGGCAATGAAATGGAAATTTCAATACCAAATTTCTAAAAACGCCGAAGTAGTTTCTTCTATCGGTGTTGCGGCAGCAATGATATATGAAGAAATTGAAAAGACAATTGATAGACCTGATTCAAATGATGTTTCTAATATAATAGATGATGTTAAGGAAAGAGCTCTTAATCGAGGTGCTGTTCCTGAATCGTTATCAATTCAAACAGAATATGTTAATGAACGATCATTATTAAGGGCTATAGCTACAGGCAATATTGAATTAGACATAGGAAAAAACAATAGAAAAGAAATTGACGAGAAGCAGGCGATTGAGATTGCTTCTTCTATTTTAGAAAATAATAATATTCAGAGAATATTAAATATGCGGAATTACTATGGATATACATGTGAAGCAATAAAAAAACAGATACTTTTGAAAAAACGCAAGTATCCGGTTGTGATATTAGATAAATTTGGACGAATAAGACTGATGTTAGATAATGCAAAGATCATCAAAGGTAATAAAAATTTAAAAAAAGAAATAGACACATTAATTTTTAAAGCAAATAATATTTCCAATGAAGATCTTGCTCCGCAAGTTCATATTTTGGATGATACGAAAATAGTCGATTTTTCTAGTCTAAGCTCTCCTCAGCATCTAATCGAAGCTATAAAAAATGAAATAGACAAAACCAATGCTGATGAAATTACCATTATTATAAAAATGAAATAATTAAAAAGGTTTTTTTAGATAATATTTAAATTGTATATTAATAGCTATTTTTCATTAATATTTAGCTCAATAGATGCTCTTTTGACTAATTGATATAGATTGTTATGACAAGGACAATTACAAATGCTAGTAATCTGATTAGCTTCGTCAGGATTCACAATTATACCCTCACAATTATTATGATCCTGTTGAATACAACTAGTTGATATACCACTCAATAATACTATATTCTATATTCACAATAAAAAACCTTGTTTATTCTTTATTAATTGAAATTAATTTATAAAAAAGGTTTTTAAGAATGTATCAAAATCCTTAATATTATTTGCTTAAAAATACGGTGATTATCGCAGGTCCAGCATCAATAGAATTAGCTCAAAATATTTCAAAAAATTTAAACGTTAGATTTGTAGAACCAGAACTTAAAATATTTTCTGATGGCGAAAGCAAGATCCGTATTTCATCTGTTGACCATCAACACTGTATAATAGTACAATCACTTTATCCCCCTATAGACAGACATTTAATTCAATTACTAATGCTCATTCATAAATGTAAAAAAGATAATGCTTCAAAAATAACAGTAATTATTCCATATATGGCATATGCTAGACAAGACAAGGTGTTTTTAGAAGGTGAAATTATTAGTATATCATTGATAGCAGAATTGATAGAAAGTTGTGGAACGACAGAGGTAATAACTGTAGATATACATAATGAGCTTTCTTTATCATATTTTTCAATATCAATTAAAAATATTTCTGCTATACCAATCCTTGCAGAATATGTGAGAGATAATAAAACCATAGATAATTCTATAATTGTTTCTCCAGATAAGGGAGGAATTACAAGAGCAACAAAATTTGCCGAATTATTAAGGTTGCAAATGTTATCTCTTAAAAAAACTAGAGATAGGAAAACAGGTCTAGTTTCTATTGAAGAGAAACTAGAATTCGATGTTGCTGGGAGAGATGCAATATTGATAGATGATATGATTAGTAGTGGGGAGAGCATAGTAAAAGCGTGTAGAGTATTAAAAAAAAATAAGATAAGGAATATTATTGTTTTATGTTCTCATGCGATCCTTATAGATAATGCATTAGAAAAAATTACCAGTGCTGGAGTTCAAGAAATCATTTCGACAAATTCAATACCAAATATGTGTTCAAAAATAGATTTGACCCAAATATTATCCAATGTCATTCTTAAAACCAATTAATTCTATTCTGCATATGATAGAAAATTATCAATATTATTGATTAAAATGGTAGAGTTAAAAATAATATTTTTGGGTACGTCTGCAGCTATACCAACATTTCAACGAGGTTTATCTTCTATTGCCATGATACGAGGATCTGAAATTCTAATATTTGATGTAGGTGAAGGTATGCAACTGAAATTTATGAAATCTAAATTGGGAATGAATAAGAAAATGAAAATATTCATAACTCATATTCACGGAGACCATTGTTTAGGACTTATAGGTTTATTACAAACTCTTTCATTGATGGGCAGGACTAAACCAGTAGAGATTTTTGGTGAACCTAGAATTCAGGAATTTGTTTTAATAAATCGTAAGATCTTGAATTTTAATCTTAACTATGAGGTTATTATACGTATAATAAAAAATGAAGGTATTTTGGTAGATGAAAAAGATTATTGCATAAAAGCTTGTTTTGCAGACCATTCCATTCTATCTTATTCTTATTTGATGCAAGAATATGATAGACCAGGAATATTTGATATCGAGAAAGCAAGAAAATTTGGAATACCAGAAGGCGAACTATATCAATTATTACAACATGGAGTTGATATTGAACACGAAGGAAAAAAAATAAATGCAAAGGAATTTACTGGTCCATCTCGCCCAGGGAGAAAAATAGGGATTTCAGGGGATACACGACCTTCCATCAAGCTACAACAGTTTTTCAAAAGTTGTGATGTGTTAATTTTTGAATCAACCTTTTCAAACATGGAACAACAAAAGGCCATAGAGAGATTTCATTCTACGGCATTAGAAGCATCCTTATTTGCAAAAAATGCAAATGTTAAAAAATTAATTTTAACTCATTTTAGTTCAAGATATGATGATCTTAATTTATTGAAATATGAGGCTTTAAAGAACTTTGAAAATGTCCATATAGCTCATGAACTTGAAATTATAGATGTTCGATATCCCTGATGAGGAATTTTAATCAACAACACAAAATGAAAAAAACTAATATTTTGTAATATTAGTAAATATTCCTTCCTTAGTTTCATTTAATACATATTCAGCCGCGATACTAGTAGCATTGGTATTTTTCAATGTATCAATCAAGAGAGGAATTCTATCACGTGCTAGATCTTCTAATATAGCAGTATCTACAACACTACTGTTCACCTGATTTATAATGAAATCTATAACTGTATCAGTAGCATTCGAGTTCCTAGTAATATTTATAACTAATGGTAAATCAGATAAAGCCTTTTCTCTATCAACAGTTTGCTCTTGGGTTGCATTTGATGTTTTCTCAGTAGTATTGGATTGAGCCAGAGTAATCGTAGAATTTTCAGAGAAACTTTCATTGAATAGACTCAAATTAAAAAAAATCAATGAGCCAACTACAAGATATTTAATCATATCACGTTTAATTGTCATACTATCATAATATCTCTAAACCGAAATTTATTAATTTTTCTAATTTAATTTTTTTTGATGGTAACATAAATCATTCAAAATAAATTAAAAACACACATAAAGTTAGTTGAAATTGGTATATATATGTTAAAATAGAAAAAAATTGTTCACTAGGTTTAATTCTTGATACCTTTTTTATCTCTTTCTTCGAATACCTCTTTCATAGCCTGTAAACCATTTAAAGCATTAGGAAAACCACTATATAATAAAATTTGTAAAGCAATTTCCAAAATCTCATCTCTTGTCCAACCAATATTCAAAGCACCATGAATATGTGACTTTAATTGAGGTACTGCATTCCCTAAAGTTAACAAAGATGATAGCGAAATCAATTCTCGAGACTTCAAATCTAATCGTTTTCGAGTATAAATTTCACCAAATGCAAATTCGAGAATGAATCTTACAACATCAGGGGAAATTTGATTCAAATTTTCTATTACTCTTAATCCAAATTCACCGTAAATTTGTTTAAAATAATTATATCCTACCTCATATTTATTTTCATTCATACTAGAATCACAAGTATTTGATTATTTTAAAGTATACGAGTCTGATTTATTATATTTTTTATGGTATTTTTAGTAATTGTTACCAACTAGCAGGTAACAAATTTTATTATGCTCGTGTGGGCGGAGAAGTTAAATCTTGATGTTCTCTCTTAAGATGAATTTTTAAGTCTTTTTTGTTATAGCAAATTCTATTGCAAATTTGGCAAACTATTCGTTCATATGATTGATCAGATTTATTAGAAATTGTTCGAAATTGACTGCTAATTCTAGCGAAATAATTCTTGAGATCAAACATATATTTGATATGATGATTTCACTTTATAAAGTTATTCATCTTATAAATTTTTAAATCTATTGCCTTGTGATAAAAAATAGGAATAATCCAAATGTATCTAAATACTTAAAAATCGATCTAGCCTTCAGAATAAAAGGAATAATATACCTGCTTATTACTAAAAAATAGTAAAAAATTTGAAAATAGATGAATTTCTTTCAACTTTGCCTTCTGATGTTATATCAGGTTCCAATGTCAAAATAAATGAAAATGTATTCCGAAATATTTTTCGATTCTCTAACTTAGGGATGGATGATATTTTTTATTACGTCGGGTTTGGGAATAATGTTCATTCGTTGAAAATGGCGATAAAAGAGTTTGCAGTAAAAAGAGTTATTGGTATTGAGCAAAATAATGAATTTATTGAATACGCTCAAGATCAAACTAGAAATATAAAAAGAATTGAAATCATTAATAAACCAATCGAAGAGATTAATTTTTCCGAAGCATCGATTTTATTATTTTGGTTTAATGATTTTGAACTAATAGATAAAATACGACTAAAAATCGAAAAAGAAATGAAAAATGGCTCACGGATAATAACTTTGTTATCACCCCCTGGGCTTATGCTGCCATCCTTCGTAGATTTTCCATTTATAATGTGTAGGAAACCGTTTAGTTATGCTTCAGATTTAAAACAACAAATAAACTCTCTTTATGGTAATTCATGCTTAGATTTTACCGCCTCTTGGTTATTGTCAGAAAATTATATCAAAAAACTTGAAACACCAACAAGATATTCTAGATTTATTAATATACTCCTAAGTGTTACAATTTGGATAAATGCTTGGAATAATGGAGTAGCCTGTGAAAACGATATTCCTCCACCTGTAGAAAGCTATATTGGCATACTAAAGGCATTTTTTAATATCGATTTAAAAGAAATGATACTAAAGTAATAAAAGAATATGATAATTTTTCTATAAAAATAAATTTTCATATTTAAATGGATTAAAGCTTTTTGTTATTAAATAACATCAAATAAATAATCCTAATAATAATTCGTAAAGATATCCTCATGGCCAAGGATTCAGAGAAAAGGAATTTAAAAGCATTAGCATCGATGCAAAAATATGGACTTAATCCAAAAAAACTATATTCTAATTTATCAGTTCCTGACCTAGTAGAATATTCAATTAATAAAAAAGAGGCAATTTTATCCAGTACTGGTTCATTATCTGTTCATACGGGAAAATTTACAGGAAGGTCACCTGATGATAGGTATATCGTACAAGATAACACCACTAGGAAAACGGTAAATTGGGGTAAAGTTAATCATCCGATCTCTGAAGAACACTTTAATAATATATTTGATAGAATGAAGAAGTCAGTCAGGCATGAAGATCTTTTTCTTTTCAATGGATTTGTTGGAGCCGATGAAGAAGTTAGACTACCAATATGTATAATTACAGACAAGGCATGGCAATCATTTTTTGCTAATCAAATATTTATTAAACCAACAGAAGAAGAACTAAAGAAACACAGATCAAAGGTTATGTTATTTTGTTTAAATGACTTTAAAGCAATACCAAAAAAAGATGGAACTGCATCCGAAACTTTCATTATTATTAATTTGAAAAAAAGAATAATATTAATTGGTTCGACTTCATATGCTGGGGAAATTAAAAAATCAATTTTTTCACTAATGAATTATTATTTACCGAGCCAAGGGATATTTCCTATGCATTGTTCGGCAAATATTGGTGAAGATAAGGATACTGCTTTATTTTTTGGACTTTCAGGAACTGGTAAAACAACGTTATCTGCAGATTCCAATAGATTCTTAGTTGGTGATGATGAGCATGGATGGTCTTCAAAGGGCATATTTAATTTTGAAGGAGGATGCTATGCAAAATGTATCAATTTGAAAAAAGAAACTGAACCCCAGATTTGGAATGCTATAAGATTTGGGTCCGTAATGGAAAATGTGGTTGTGTCAGATGACAAAAGAATTCCTGACTTTGCAAATAGTTCCTTTACCGAAAACACACGTGTTGTTTACCCACTTGACTTTATTCCTGGAGCTATTATTCCAAGTTTGGCATCTCATCCCAAAGTAATTATATTTTTAACTGCTGACGCATTCGGAGTTATGCCACCTATTGCAAAGCTTAGCAAAGAAAGCGCAATGTATCATTTTATGTCTGGTTATACAAGTAAGTTAGCTGGAACGGAACGAGGTATAACTCTGCCAAAAGAAACATTCTCACAATGTTTTGGAGCTCCATTTATGCCCCTTCATGCGACAAATTATGCAGAGATGTTGGGAGAAA
This sequence comes from Nitrososphaerales archaeon, assembly GCA_032155045.1. Classification (GTDB taxonomy): domain Archaea; phylum Thermoproteota; class Nitrososphaeria; order Nitrososphaerales; family Nitrososphaeraceae; genus TH1177. The sequence continues at coordinate 2,556 of JALDXL010000026.1, read as the reverse complement.
AAATTACTCAACACAACACAAGAGTATATCTAATAAACACAGGTTGGTACGGGGGTCCTTATGGAATAGGTGAAAGAATAGATCTAAAGTACACAAGGTCTATGGTTACCGCCGTTATTAATGGGGAGCTTGATAAAAAACCCTTCAAATTACATCCAATATTTAATTTAGAAATACCAATCGAGTGTCCAGGTGTACCAGATGAAATATTAGACCCTGGTAAAACATGGAGTAATCAAAAAGAATATGTTCAAGCAGCAACCAAGTTGGCTAACTTGTTTATACAAAATTTTCAAAAGTTCGGAGAAGTTTCCCAGAAAATTATTGAAGCCGGACCGAAGAAACTAGACTTATAGCCCGGAGCAGATTCGAACTGCTGTCTCCAGGTTTCTTTTCAGAGATCCAGAGCCTGAAATCCCTAGCCCTACCAAGGAGTTTAGCCGCTAGATTTGGCACCAGTTATCAGAAGATAAACTGATTCGACCGGGCTTCTCGAGCTATATATAATATTATTTTTTCCAGTATTTGATTTTATCTCCTGTTAGATTATATGAAATATTTATATGATAAAACCAAAATTAAATAATATTTATAGAGATTTTAAATAATCTTAAGTAGAAATTTCCATTCATAAATTTGGAGGCATTATAGATAAAATAGTTGTTACAGTATATGTTAACTATAAATTATTTCTCCAATCAGATATTAACAATATTATTTAAATTGAATTCATTCGATCGATGCTGAACATAATTAATATTATAACAATAATAGATAATACAAGTATAAAATCCATATAAATCCAAGTAGATTCTTTTCTATTCTATCTAGATCATATGTTTAAGATTATGTCTACTGAATTTTTGTAAACTTAACATTTAGATTGTTATTTGAAAATTATTTTACAAAATATAATTATTATCATCATAATCTTGATGTATATTATATTCTCATTTAATAGACAATAAATAATTATCATTTTATACATAATTGTAATACATTCACTGACTCGTTATTATAACTTTTTATATCAAGCATCAAATTAAAGGAAACCTAGAATTTAAGTAAAAATTAATTGAGGATACTTTTGTTTTTATTTAATCAACAAATAGTCTAGCATCAAAAGATTTTGGTTATAAATAATTGTAAAAAAATAATGATTAATTTTCTGCCTTTTAAAAGTATTTTAAGGCAAAATATACTTCATTTGAAAACCAATATCAAAGCAAAATAGTAGACGATAAATAAATGATAAAAAAAGGAAATTATTTATGACATATTGAGTAAACAATAATTAGAAGAAGACATCAAGAACCAAAAATAGTAAAAGTAATGAAGATGGTCTGTTTATCAAACTTTAATAGTACAATTAAGATTATTTTTGATTTAATATATTATTTATTAAGAAATGATTTCATTTTATCCTTATCATCATTAGTAAAACATAGAGAACAACCGAATCTTTCCATAACGAGTCCACTTTCTATATTTACATCTCTCGATTTATTAATCAATGATTTAGCTATTTTGATTGCAAAAGGGTTATTTACAGTGATTTGGCTTGATAATTTAAAACACTCTCGAATTAATTTAGAATTTAATAATAGACTCAATTCGTTAATATCATTTTTTTGTTTATGAGCAAAGGAAATTTCATTATCATCTAGAGAAATAACATTATTAAACAAATTAATTTTTTTTGCTTCCAAAGCGGAAATTATCTTACCAGTAAATATAAGCTCCTTTGCTCTGGAAACACCTACTATCCGTGCCAATCTCTGCGTTCCACCCCATCCTGGTGGAATTCCTATCTTTACTTCAGTTTGCCCAATTTTAGCATTAGAAGAAGCTATTCTTATATCACAGGCCAATGCTAGTTGACATCCTCCTCCAAGTGCATATCCATTTATTGCACCAATTACTGGTTTGTCTAAATTTTCGATAATATTTAATAATTTATGTACATGGGAAGCATATTTTTCAGCTTGAATAGGATTCATATTTATCACATAATTTAAATCCCCTCCTGAACAAAACGCTTTTGTACCTACTCCAGTTAGGATAACTAATTGTATTTTCTCGTCTTGATTTAAAATATCGAAAGTTTGAATTAATTCAGAAACAAGATCAAAATTTAATGCGTTTAGTACTTCTGGTCTATTTATCTTGACTATAGTAATATTACTATCTTTTTCAATTAATACATACTTCATGATAGTATCAGTAAGGTATAAATTAAAAAATTTTATATTTATTTTTTTTTAAATATTTGTAATTTGATTTATTCTTTTTCGATATATAAAATAAGAAAATTTATGAAAATTCGTTGTAAAATTGTTTTTGGCTTCTTTAGTAAAAATTGATTTTTTTAATAATTACATATAAAGTTTTATGAGATAGAATATGTTTTTATTTTTAGAACCAAAAAAAATTAAGAAAAAAAGTTTTTGATTTTACTATGTATAGTCATAGTTTGGTGATTCATATTCTCTATCTTCATATGGTGATTCATATTCTCTATCTTCATATGGTGATTCATATTCTCTATCTTCATAT
>JALDXL010000025.1:0-17055 GCA_032155045.1 Nitrososphaerales archaeon | reverse complement strand
TAGTAGAATTTTTTAGGGTTTCAGTACCATTGTTCATAGTCATATTTGTAGTAGAATTTTTTAGGGTTTCAGTACCATTGTTCATAGTCATATTAGTTTCATTAAAAATTATTTGATTAAAAAATAAATTAGATATAATACCTGAAACATCTAAATAATTAATTGATGTTATAAAGATAAATAAAAATATAATATTATAAATAAAATAACTATTCATATAATAAAGTAAAAGCTATATTATTTAAAAATTTATTTTTATATTAATCAATATTCAATATTTGTATAAAGACTAGTCGAATTCTTAGTCCTTAACCTAGATCGATAGTTGTGAATATATTATCCTAACTTGTTGCCAAAAATTCATTAGATCTTTAGTTAAAAATATGAAAAACCTGTTCTTGTTTACAAAAATAGGAATGTAATCTATTTAATGAATATAACTGGATACAATGCATTATTTCTATGTATACGATATAGTACAAATAATAATTATTTTGATTGAGACAGTAAACATTATATCAACAGAACAGATTTAAAAATTTTAAAAGCATTATAAAATAAGTGTTCAAATTTGATATTTAAAACATAAGAATTTAATAAAAGCTATTTTTATCTATCTATTATTTTAATTTATTTAATATAATAATTACAAAGTTTTTCTTTAAATTCTATAATTTATCAGTTATTAAATAATAACATGGTAATAAATTATTAATAAACTACATAATTAAATTAATATTTTAATTTGTATATAAAAAAATTTTTTTAATATTTAACAGAGTAATATTACATAATTAAATTAATATTACCTTATTAACTAATTATTAAAATGTTAAAATTATCTGTTTTTTTATATTTATCATCTTTTGCAATATTGATGTTAATATTTTCTAATAATATCAATTCAAATTATGCAATAGGTCAAACATCGGATAGCATTCTACAACAAAATAAGACTACTGAGTTAAAAATCCAAGACTTATTCTCACAAACATCTAAATCAGTAGTTCAAATAACTGTAATCGATCCTCTTTCTGATGCACAACAAGGTTTAGGTTCTGGCTTTCTTTATGATAAAGAGGGCCACATAGTAACAAATAATCATGTTGTTGCTTTTAACGAAGGTAATAATAACTATTTGGTTACTTTTTTAAATGGTAATTCGTATCAAGCGGAATTGATTGGTAATGATCCTTACAGTGATTTAGCTATTCTCAAACTTTTAGATCCGACAAATATAGATCTTAATCCAATTCCTTTGGGTAATTCTTCTTCGCTCAGAGTTGGAGATACGGTGGTAGCTATCGGTAATCCTTTTGGATTATCTGGATCTTTAACAGTAGGTGTAGTTAGTGGTCTAGGAAGACTGCTACCATCAGCTGATAATAGCAATTCTCCATTGTCTCAATTTGCAATGACTTTTAATATTCCTGATATTATACAAACTGATGCTGCAATAAATCCTGGCAATTCTGGTGGACCATTATTAAATTTGAAAGGTGAGGTGATAGGAATCAATTCTGCAATATATTCTAATACTGGTGTTTATTCAGGAATAGGATTTGCTGTGCCATCTAATACCGTTAAGAAAGTAGCTGATTCAATCATATCTACAGGAAAATACCTTCATCCATATCTTGGTGTAATTGGCATGGATATCTCACCTCAATTAGCCAAAATTTTTGGCTTGAAAGAATCAAAAGGCTTTCTCATTACTGACATTACACCTGATAGTCCCGCCGCGCAAACAGGCAAATTGCAAAAAGGGACAATAACATATAATCAAAGAGGAGAGATAATAGATTCTTCTGGTGATATAATAGTAGCAATAGATAATCACGATGTAAGAAAGATCGATGATATTCTAACTTATTTAGAAAGAGAGAAAAAGGTTGGAGATACAGTAAAATTAAAAATAATGAGAAATAATCAATTAGAAGATGTTGATGTATTATTAGGGCCTAGAGTTTCAGAAGATCAGACTTCAGTTCTACAACAATATGATCAACAACCTAAACAGCAGGATGACCGAGTTACACAATGTTATAAATTCTTACCGAAAGCATTATGTGACTGGATGGGATAATTTTAACATTTCTTGGGAATTGGTTTAACACAATTAATAATTTTTCATAAAATGGTAGTGTTAAAAAATTTTAAATTAAAAAATCAAAATCAAAAAGATTCAATAATTTTGATTGTAATTTATTCTTTAATTAATTGTTTTTCTTTTAGTGCTAAGATACCAGCAATAACAAATAAAATAAATCCAGGTATTCCAAAAAAAGTAGCAGTAGCTAATACCAATATTCCACAAATAAGCAAAGATATTCCCAATATTCTAGTATTTTTTATGTAAAATATAGAAACTATTCCTGCTAAACTAATAAGAAGTAAAATGAAAACATGTAAAATAGTGCCTCCCAAAAAAAGTCCTAAAAGAGGTATACCAATAAATGAATTTATAAAAAAATATATGAATAAAATTATAATACATGCTACTATTCCTAAAACAGTATTAATTATTGTTAATTTTTTGTATAGTTTCACTTGGTAATTAAATATATAGTAGTATATTAATTGTTAATTTATGTTAAAAATTTCAAAAAAGAAACCATATCAAGTACGCAAATTATAGAATTTGAACGATCTAACATCTTGATTGAATTATAAATTTATTTATATATAACTATATATCGCAATTGTTATATGATCATATAGCATCGAAATTAGATAATGATTTCCATAAATACCAACTTGCTATACTCCTATATGGTTTCCAAATATTAGAAAGCTCTATAATATATTGTTCATCGACATTTTCATAATTAAAGTACCATTTTTGTAAAGCTTTTTTTATCCCGAGATCATTTAAAGGAAATACATCTTTTCTTCCAAGACAAAATATCAAAAACATTTCTGCAGTCCATCTACCTATTCCCTTCAGCTTTGTCAACTCATTGATAATTTCTTCATCTTCTTTTTCTTCAAGTAATTTTAAATTTATGTTGCCTCTAATTATATTGTTTGATAATAGTTTTATATATTCTATTTTTTTATTTGATAAACCAAAAGATTTCATTATATTATCAGCAGTGAGAAGAACCAATTCAGGTCTAAGGTTGTATTCATTGCTATCATAGTAAAAAATGAATTTTTTATAAATTGATTGTGCCGCTTTTCCAGTTAATTGTTGTGAGATTATTGCCTCAACCAATGCAAGGAATGGATTATTTCTTGTTTTAATTGAATATGCTCCAACAGAAGTAATGATTTTATTCATTGTAGAATCTGTTTCTTTGAGATATTTTATTGCCTCATCTATATTCAACAAGTAAAACTTTTCTATAAATGATTATTTCAAATGAATTAAAAAATGTTTACGTTAAGAAATTTTCTCAATATTTAAAAAAACACTTTCACCTTAATGAACATATTCTACCATTCTCTTAGAATTTTCATTATCATTAATTACTATAGAATGATAATTATTCTCTTCTACGTCTATCTCAGCATGAGAGATAAGAAAGATTTGTTTAAAGCTTTGATCTTTCATTAATATATTCATTATCATATTTCTACGAAATTCATCAAGACTTGCTAACGGTTCATCCATTATAATAAAATTTATCATAGGAACTTTTTTCTCTATATGTTTAAAAGGCCTAATTGTTGACATAAGCTTTGATATAGAAATTCGTAACGCAAGACCAAGAGCTGATTCATCACCACCACTAAGATGTTCTTTATTTTTTATTATGTTCTCTTTATTATCTATTAAATTTAGAATTAAGCCGTGAGATATTCTATCTTTTATCTTTCTCATCGTAGATGATATGCTAGTAATTTCATATCGACCTTCTGTAAAAGGCATTAAATAAAAATTTGTACTTTTCATTAAAATATCAGATAATCTTCCTTCAACGATATCTGTAGAGATAAATCCGTCTACCTCCCCTAATAAAAATAGAAGATGTTTTAATAAATATTCATTTTCTTTAAGTTTTTCTTCTGAAGATCTTAAATTAATTATTTTATTTCTTCTTGATTTAATATCTTCAGATAGGGATGAGATATCTCCTTGAATATTTTCAATAATTTTAGCCTTTTCCTCAATTCTGATTGAAAGATCAAGTCTTTTTGAGATTAATTCATCAATACTTTTACAATAAAAATTTTCTAACAATTTACTAATGTTTAATACTTTTAAAGTATCACAACATTTTTTAAGCTTTAACTTGTTTGATTGAAGATCACCAAAAATATCGTTCTTGTCTTCTTTCAACTTATTTATTTCTTGCCTCATTTGATTGAATTTAATTTTTTCAGATTCGATCCGATCTTTAAAATTTTTTACTAATTCTTTAGATGAAAAAATATTATTTTCTATTTTTATTACTGTAGATACAAGATCATCGATTATCTTTGAATTTGAATTGGTTATTATGTCGTTATATTTTTTAGAGAGTTCTGAAATAGAATTCAATTCATCATAAAAATTGAACTGTTTTTCAATTATACCATTTATGATGGTATCTATAATTTCTATTAATTGTCGTGTTTCTTTTTTGTCTTCAAGTTCTGTTTCAGTTTTCTGTAATTTTTTTTCCAATAGAACTATCTCTTTTTTAACTAAATTTTCTTTATCAGATATATTATCTCGCTCTTTTTTTAGATCAGATATCAAAGAATTTTTATCATTAATAAAACTACTACAAATTGGGCATTTATCGCTATTTTGTATATATCCTATACTATTAGTCTGAATTTCATATAATAATTGATTGGAAGTAAGAAGTTTTTTATGTTCTTCTAACAGATCTACAATTGATATGCTTTCTTTCTCAGTCTTTTCTAATTCAATTTGATTGTTTTCTTTAACTTTTTTAAGCTCTTCTACATTATGTATTGATATATTGTTAATATCAATATTTATCTTTTCATTAGATTTTATTATCAAGTTTTTTATTTGATTTTCATCGTTAGCTATTCCTTTTAATATATCGTTAGCTTTTCTTATATTATCTTTTGGTGGATATTCTTGTAGCTCTTTTAAAAGGTCTATAATTCTAGAATCTAATTCAATTATTTTGTCTTGAAAATCTTTAATTCTATTTTCTTGGACTACAATATTTTCTTTTTTATATATATATATTTTTTCAATATATTCTAAATCCTTCTTATATTTCTCAATATTCTCAATATATTGTTTTATTTCATATAATTGTTCTTTAGTAGGGAATTTAATTAAATTATTCTTATCATTTTTTATTTCTTCTAATTTTACTTCAAGTTTTTCTTCTTTTACCTTTAAAATTTCCTTTTGTTTATCTAGTTCATTTTGTTCCGTTAAAAGACTCCCAATTTGTATTTTTAGATCCTTAATCTCTTCATTAATAGTATTAATTTGATTCTTTAAATTTTTCTTTATATGTTCATCAAAATCATTTAATCCGAATAACTTCTTGACCAGTTCTCTCAGTTCACTTGGATCTGCAAGCGAAAGTTTATCAACTTCCTTTTGTCTAATATACACAGTTTTTTCAATTACTTCTGGATATACTCCCAAAAGCGATTCAATTTCTTGATTAACAATATTTGGGCCTCTACAAAGCTGAATAAATTTATCTTCATTTTTCTCTTTCTTGAATAGCAATGCAGAAGATTTAGCTGTTTCATTTTGCTGATTAAGAGTTGATGTCTTTTTTTTTGTAATTTCAATCGTTCTAATTACTCTATATACATTATCACTAATTTCAAAGGTAATAATGACTTCGCATCTAGATTCTCCAGTCTTAATCAGCGATTTTCTGTCTTTTTCAGCCATAAGATGTTCACCAAGAAGTCCCCATAGAATTGATTCTATTATGCTTGTTTTACCCATAGAATTTTTACCCTTAATAAAAAAAAATCCTTCTTCCAAGTATCCATCATTTGGTATTGAGATACTATCAAATGGTTTGAAATTTTTTGATTCTATTTTCAAAATTTTCATGAAAATCACTATTGAATCTTTAATGATTCAAAGAAAAGTTTTGCAAGCATATCTGAATCTAAATTATTCTTTTTTAAATCATCTTTTCTAATTGATGTGATATATTTTTTAAATTCTTTCTCTGGATCTTCTATTAAATATTCTATAAATATATCATCATCTTTAATTTGTTTTATAATGCTATTCTCATAATACTTTGGTATTTCTAGAATAAATTCTACTATATTATACTCATTGCTATTTAATGTGATTCTATTGAGGTATGATGAGATTTCATTGATATTGAAAAATGAGCCATAACTTTTATTCCCTTTTATGGTAATTTTAACCCTAGCAGCAGTTTGATAATTATAAGATATGTCAAGTCCATTTTTCTCAAATATATTTTTAATGCGATTAATAACCATAAGATTATTATCCTCTAAAAAAACTTCTACAACATCTCTGACTATTTTTCGCTGTTGTGGTAAAAATTTTGGAATTACTCTAATTTTGGATTCAGAAAAATCTTTATCAATATCTATTATCAAATAACCTTTTTGATAGGATTCTTCACTAAAACTCCACAATTCTGTGGATCCAGCATACCACGCATTATCACTAACTTGTTGCATTTTATGGTTATCTCCTAGTCCTATATAATCATAATTACCCATCAAAAAGTTGCTATCCAAAGTTTGATTTTCAATCATCCCATGAGCTAAACCTACATTTATCATATTAGGATCTATGTTATTATTTTGTATCCAGATCCAATCTACATATTTCGATAATAGTTGTGGAAGATCATTGGATTCGATAGATGGATGTGCATGAATTCTTAAATTTAATTCAGAAAAATCCTTGAATAAGGGTTGTTGTTCTCTTATACTATCTCTGATATCAAAATAAGTAAAAAGATATACATTATCAAACAATATAGTGTATTCAGTTAATGGTGAAATTCTATATTGCATATAACGACCATGATTTCCATCGATTAATACGATGGGAATATTATTTTGATGTAGTTTTTTAAACGTCTCTGCAGCTATTTTTCTTGCAAATTCTGGCGGTGGTGAAGGATCAGTTCCTGATGGAGTTTCGAAAAAATCTCCGCTATGAATTATGATATCAGGTCTCTCATCTTTATCAAGATTTATTATTTCATTTATAAAGCGCTTCCAAGAATTATAAAAATCATCTTCTAATGGTTTGATCTCTTGATTAATAATAGACGATCTAGTTCTTTTTGGTCTCTTTCCAAGATGAGTATCAGAAACATGAATTATTCTCATAGTAGGAACATTCTATTTTGGAGCAAGAAATAATCGATTATTTGATGATAAGCGTTATAACAATTAAAAATCATAATCGTCACGAGTATAGGTTAAGCTATTAGATATTCTCTTTTTTGTATAAAGTAATGTATTTTCTTTTACAAATGTTTCTGATGAATTAAAAACATTTAGAAAAAGAGGAGTGCCTGCAAAAGAAAGAGGGGATACTGGCCCTTGGCTCATAAACGAATATTTTCTTGATGTCGTACTAAATGAATTAGCTGGATCAGTAAATGATTGATATAATTTAAGTGCGTTATGATCTGATACTAATTCTTTTAGAGTTATTAAATCGCTTCCTAAAGATAAGCCAAAACCACAAAACATTATCCTTAATTGTTGAAGAATATCTTTATGTACACTTGAAAGTGATGTGCTGATAAACATCCAACCTAATCCAAATTTTCTAGTTGTTCTTACTGCATCCAAGAGAGTAAGTCTCAAATTTTCAAGATCAGAATTTTCGTATTTTTCTCTTCTTGCAAATCTGTGTGCTTCATCAAGTACAACTAACGTGTTTAGTGAAATATTTTGTTGCCAACTCTTTTCTCCTAAATTAATTAAGCCATACAAAATTCTTTTTAGAATTAGGGCTTGAATGGTTTCATTCCAATAATCTAGCTTTAGATGATGAGCACTTTGTAAAGAGAGATCGACTAACACTAAAGGTTTTTCATTGTTAGTAAATCTTTTTAGTAGAGAATCTACAGTTTGTGCGCCTGGTCTATAATGAAATAATTGACAAATAGGTTTCCAAAATCTTTCATATAGATAATTTTCATCTACTTCTGATAGAACGGTATTTAGTCTTGCTCTTGGTTCAGAGGTAGAATATATTAATAACTGAATATTGGGATTGCGCAAAATATTAAGTACTTGATGGAATGACTCGATTTCAACAAGATTAGTAAGACTTATGTGTAATCTATTTTTTATTTCATTTATTAATACGCTAACAGCATCTCTTTTATTTTCTCCTTTAATAGACAAATTTGGAAAAAATGAAGATTCGTATAAGATTTCCTCAAATAATTCCCATCTATCTAAAATTAAATTTCGTATATTGACTATTTCAAATTTCTTTCCTAAAGAGTTTAATATTTCCTTAATATTTAGATTAAAGTCTTTTGATTTGCGGTTTAATCCATTAGAATTATCAGATATTATATCTTTAGAAAATTCACCTACTGGGTCAAATACAAAAAGTCCCATTTCTGGATATTTGGAATATGCCATAAGAATCATCTTTGCTAAAGTTGACTTACCAGATCCAGTTGTACCAAAAATTCCTAAATGATATGCTTCTCCCGCACCATCAATTCCATCTCCAAAATGTTTAAACCACATAGGTAATTTAGTCTGTGATCCATATACATATCCTAAATAAAATATTTTATCTAAATGTTTTTCGAGTAACGAATTTAATATAGTATCATTTGTTACATGTATATAAGTTCCTGTAGCAGGTACAGTTCCTAATAAGCTAGTTTCGAAGAAATCCTCGTCTTTATTGTTACTAAATACTGCACTACATAATAGTCTTCCAACATGTGTATCTTGAATACCACTTATAGGATTCACTAAACCTCTTTGTCTAGCAACAGATTTTATTGTTGGATCTTCTAGAAGTACATTTTTGAGTTCTATTTCTGTAATTTGTCCTAAAGAATAATGAGATTTAGCTTCTTGTATGTATCTAAAAATCACAAGTTCTCCTATTAGTTTTTTAGTTACGGCATTATGTAATATATTTAAACTTATTTCACTGGTTGATGATGGAGATCCAATAGTACCAATTGGTTCAGTATCAGATAATAGTTGTTTTAATTTTTTATCACAATTCAAATATACGTCATTATTTTTAATATTATTATCATCATTGTTTATATTATTTGCAATCATATCTATCACAATCCACTTTCTGTTCTGTATGAATGCATAATAAAAATGATATTGGTTATACTTTCATCATCTTTTTCAAATTCAGTCATGCTTCTTGTCAAAACCTGTTTATATGCAGGAATCGCAGGTGCAATATGTTTAACCATCCTGTCAGCAAGGTAAAGAGGATAAGGCTCCATAATAGATGGAATGGAACATTGGTTTTTGATCGCTTGCAGTAGTGCATATAATCTATCATTATTATTGGCTATAGAAGACGAAATCTCAATTCTAATAGCTGGAGACCATTTGTAAGGTTTGTAATATATAACATGTAATTCTTTAATCTTCTCAATAACTCTAACCATTAAATCTTCAAGTTCATCATTATCCTTACCATTATCAATAGTAGGAAGTTTTTTATGCCAATTTTCTCGTAATGCAAATGGCTTAGGAATTGTATATTCCCCTTCATTTAAAATTAAAGTTAGAATAGCCCTATCATCATAATCTGTAGGCCATTCAAAAAGATCTCCAATATCATTTCTTGAAGTATATTTAGGAATTCCTATCCATTGTCTGTCATTATTATCGGATGATCCTAAAATTTTATTATAACATATCAAAAAATCCTTATAATTATCACGTATTTGATTTGCTGTAATACTTTTTCGTTTTTCAATAAAATCTATAGCTTTATACATGTGAATAAGTCCAGTAGTAAGGGAACCGTCTAAAAAGATTAAATCATATGGTGCTGATGCTGCGAGATTTATCTCCATTTCTATCATTAATCCTCTTGCTGCAATCATATTTTCAGGATCGTGTCTTTCTGGATGTATGAATACTTTATGATTTGGAGATTCCCACTTCCCTTTTTGATATGTAGACATTAATCCTTCTACGCCTACAGCGGCGATAGCTATTAGATCGGTTCCTAATAGACGTTCAATTGCAAAAGCTCCATCTATCCCACAAGAAGTCAAAATTTTATGCGACTTGATTTCCGTATCTTTTCCTAAAATTTCAGATCTATCCAATTGAGAACGAAAGTAATGGCGTTTTTTCTTTATTGTATCAAATGAATTAATTAGATCATTACTTATTTGTGTTGTTTTTGATAACATCTCTTCAACTAATGAAGCAGGAATATCTAAAAATGGATTAGTAGTAGAAGGAATAATGGTATCACTCACAAAGTATCATTTACTTTAATTTTATTTAATGTTAATGTCTCTATATAGAGCTTTGAAAAATGGATAAAATGATTTAAAAGGAACTGAGTTTCCTTGTTAATTATATTTTCTCATTTAATTTTTGAATTAGATTACGTTTTAAAATATACCTGTTTAAAATTAGGAAATTTACTGAAAGTAATATTATTATGAAATACGACTGAATTGACGTATTCGTTTTAAGATTAACGTATTTACGTTTATGATTTTTGGATAAATTATAAATGGAATGATTATAATGACTAAGAAAAATTAATTAACAAATTTAAACGATCAAAATTATTTTTTATTATAGATAATAAAATGGAGTTCTATTAATTCTATTATTATGGTATCTTCTCATTTGTTAAAATAATTAAAAGAGATCTTTAGGAATATAGTCAAATCTACAACCTCCTGTTATTGAATCCCCTTCTTGATGATTAAAATCTACGATAACATCCTCAGAATCACAAAGAAAGCTATCTGCACCTTCTCCACCTTCTAACATATCTGCACCTTTGCCACCTTCTAATTTATCATTTCCTTCTCCACCGATTAATGTATCATTTCCTAAGTAACCTTTTAGATTATCGTTATCTTCGTCACCATATAATTTATCATTTCCTTTACCACCTTTTATATTATCATTACCTTCATCTCCTTCTATTACGTCATCTCCGAACCACCCATCTAACATATCATTTCCTTCTCCTCCTTCAATTTCATCATTTCCTTCTCTACCGGAAATCTTATCATTGTTTGGAGTTCCCTCCAATGATATCGATTGAGAATTAGCCAATTCTATTGTAAAAAAAAATGATATTAATATCCCCAAAAAAGTTACAATAGTTATTTTTAATATATTCTCCATTTTATAGGATATAATATGAATTTATATATATTTATAGACAACTATAATAGAGATATTTATTATATCTAATTTCAAATTATAGAGATTTTTATCTATTAAATATTTTAATCTGTAATATTTTATCATAAAAATAATATTAATATTTACTAGAGGAGATAAGATAAAAATATCTTATTTAATTTGATCATAGATTTGAAACTTTAAAAATAATAAGGAAAAATGTTAGATAAGTTGTTAGAACTGTATAAAATTATAAAATCAAAAATGTACTTTGCTTAATCTGTTACTAATTTCTAATATAATTGACTTTTACCTTAACTAACTAAATATCTTTTATATCACAGTTGTTATAAAAAAATGAGGATTTTTGCTATAGAATAAAATGTAATTTAATCTGGTAGGACCATAATTTTCTTAGGTTTACACTGGTGCAAATCCATGATAATAGGAAATTTGTGCGAATTCATCTACAGGTTCAGTAAGAGATATTAAATATCCATCAGGGTCCCGGATAATTATATTTTTTGCTGTTTTGTCTTCAGATAATTTTTTATGAAAATCAACTTTTCTTTGAACTAAATTATCATATAAAGTGTTTAAATCCATCACAGAAAAAGTTATTATTACTGAATGCTTGTTAGTTTGATTAGATCCTGTTTTATCTAATTCAATTATAAGTTTGGTGTTGGTAGAATCTTTTTTAGAAAATTCTATTTTATCTTCGCTTTCTTGATTGACTCTCAGGTTTAAAATATCTCGATAAAATTCTACTGATCTTTTGATATCTGAAACTAACAATGTAATTCCTTCTATTTTACTTAGCATATTTGTCATAACAATGTTCTTTTTATTAAGTTTAATGTTATTAAAAGCTAAATTTTAATATTTTATGAATTTTAGAAAAAAGAAACAAGAAATTTTGGCGATAATTGATAAATGGATAGATTTTTATTTAAATATATTTAAATATACTGTTAAATTATATATCAATATATCACTCTCAAAGAACTTAAAAATTTTTTACTTGTTGGTTTAACTTTATTTATTTTGGATATTGGGACTTTTATTTACAAGAAATAAGTATTCCAATAATATATTAGAATATTTTCCAGTAGAAATAGAATGGTAAGTTACCGAGTAAACATTATAAATGATAATATCTCTCGGATCTAAATTATAAAACCAAAATTGAAACATTTTTTATTTTAAGTTGATTTGAAATTTAAATATTGATATCTTTAATGAAATTATCTAATAATATTATGATTGATAATTGTTTATTTTCAATATGATTGTTAACATAAACGATTTCTGTATATCATCGTAATAAAACAAACACTAGCTAAAATACAAATTATATTGTGAAAGAAGTATCAGGATCAAAATCTTTAGGTAAATGAGTTATTGATAAAATTAGGATAAAACTAATACCTATAGTTCAAAATAAAATTATTGAGAAATGATAGTAAGGATTCTTTATAGTCAAAATGCTGATTTTAAAATATATTCAAGATTTTAAAGTACAAGATTTTAGTCTATGTAATTTTTCTTTTATATTGTTACTAGATATGACAAATAATAAATAATTACTTATTTTACATATAGAAGAAAATTTTAAACTCTAAAATAGGAAAAGTTACCTAAATTCTTATATTTAAGCACATTAACTTTTTTGAAATAATATTTCTAAATGAAGTAGTTAATAAATTCATATTATTAAATCCTCATTTTATTGTATATTTGTATGTGTATTGTTGTCAATTATAGGCTCTGTTAAGTTAAGGAAAATTTAGGAAATGAATTATTAAATTCTTCTAAAATTGAGCACAGAACATAATACAAAAGTAGAATATACCTATTACTGTATCCTTAAGTTAACAGGGCCCAATTATATATGGATATATAACCCATGACTAATGGATATTGAAAATTCATTTAGAGTAGTTTCCAATATATTATACTGACTATAAACAGATGCAAAGAAAAGTGGTGAGAATAATGATGATGATTGTAGAATATGATCGTTATTTTTTTGTTCTGTTAAAATTATGTATGATATTATTACATATAATAAAATTGATAAACTTATTAAAAAAGAGATGAGTAACATAAATTTAGTACTACCATCAAGTTTTAATGATAAATCCCAATACAATAGAAACAATTCATCAATTATTTATTTAATGATAATGATATAACGCACTCTAAAAATATGTTATATTACCATGACCGTATTATTTTAACGAAGATAATATCTGTATAAATCTTCAAGACTGTCGATTTATATATTATATCTGTATATATGTATCTTAAATATTATTACATAATTGAAAACATCTTATTAATCTAAATTATCTTCTTTTATATAATACAAATTATTGCTCACATAAAATATAAAATGTAATTAGTAAAATATTATAATAAACTATTATAAATAAATCCGACAATAATAAAAATCTCTATAATTGTTGCATCAATGGAAGAATAGAATTTAAATTCAAATCTAGTATTAATGAGCTTACATATAAGAATAAAATAGGACTCTAAGCTAAGCAAAAATAAGGTATAGTTGAAGAAATCTATTGAAATTGAGCATAGAACATAGTTGAAAAGTAAAATATACGATTACTATACCCTTAAGAGTCTAAAATAGTTTTAAAATAATAATTTGCTTTTATTTCATATTAACAATTAAGTACGAAAATAATACATGTTTTATTAAAAATGCAAGTTTAATTATATTCTCTGTATCTTAGTTCTTTTTTTAATTTAATTAAATAATATTTCTCTAAAAGAAATCAAAAATAAATGATATTCAAATTATATAATAATATAAGACTCTATTTTTATATGGATCAGCTCTAAATAAAATAATGAAAATTTGGATTGTATGGAATGAAAGAGAAAATAGTAATAAATCTACTGCTATAGATAAAATATTTTCTACAGAAAAAAAAGCATTAGAATATATTGAAACCGTCAAATCTGATCATACTTCTGATAAATACATAGAAGAATTTGAAGTAGATTAAATAGCAGAAATAATTATCATGATAAAGAGAAAATATATAGAATTAATCATCATGGATTATTCTATTTAAATTTTATTTTACTATCATCCCAAGTAGAAAAATACAATGGAGAGATTTCTATCGCTACTGATTCTCCTCTTTTAGCAAGAGTAACTAATTCTTTTGCCACTGGATGTTCTAAACTTCCAAGATATTTCTTCATGTTATTTTCACAAATTGGAACAATACGATCAATATCTGAGATAATGTCTATCTTTGCTTTTCCCCTAACTCCTTTATAGGGTATATTGGGCTCATCTACACAAAAATATATTACTTTATTATTTTCTAAATTCTTTTTTTTCTTGGAATATTTTGATGTCTCGATATAAAATTTCTCCCTTGAAGGATCATAATAATACCAAACAGGATGAATATTGGGTTCATTCTTTTCATCCAAAGAAGCAATATAGATATTTCTTTTTCCAGAAGTAAGAAACGATATAGTTTCATCTTCTGTCATTGGCTGACTAAAACCTGGTCCAGCATTTAATATTTTCATGATAAATATCAATTTAGTAATTATATAATATTAAGATGTTGAATTAGATATTACATATATCATTATACTAAACCTAACTTCATAATAGAATCAACTATAGAAAAAGAATTCTTTAACCACCTTAGCTACATTATAAATCCAAATAAAATAATTGAATAGTAGCAGAATAAAATGTCATTAATGTGGTAGAAAAGAATAAACAATAATTTTTTCAGGATATTGAAATATTAATCCATTTCCAGACATCTTTGAATTTTACCAACCATAATAGGGAATCTTTTATATCAGCATTATAAAACTAACAGATCTGCTAAAAGGTTATTTTGAGATATATTTTTTTGATCATATGTTCTTTCAAGATAATTTTTTTCACCTCTATCATTTAAGTCAATAGGAGACAAAAATATAAAATAAAGACTTAAAAGGTTATATATGAAATCTTACGAGTTTTTGGTAATGAGATCAATCAATGTAAAAGGATTTGGAATATCTACAATCACATTATTATCGATGCTGACGATATCATCTATAGCATTTTCTGTACCTCATGTATATGCACAATCAACAAATAATAATTCAACAATTTCAACATTAAATGATTTAGTGAATAAATTAGTTACTGGTGTTAAACTTGAAAATATAATTACTGTTCCTAATGAAGTTCACGTAGGTAATACTTTCGAGGTAAATGCTACTGTGATAAATACATTACCACTAAATATTACATTTATTGCAGGTAATTGCAATTCTGACTTTTCTACTAACTTAAATAATATCGTAGAAGAAATAATGACTCCTCAATGTATGAATAGAGTTTTACCAACAGTACTTGAACCTGGAGATAAAACAACAGTTCAAACCAGTAATGGAACAGGGATACAATATAAAGCAGTAACAGAAGGTAAAGCAAACGGAAATGCCATTTTATCATATAGTATAGAAGTCAAACCAGAAGGCTCTTCGCTGACAACATCATTGAATAGCCAAGTAGTTAAACCATTTAGTGTTACTATACTTCCATAAACTTTTATTTTGAAAAGTACCAATGAAATAATGTAGAATTATGTTTTTAATATTTATCATATCAATATAGTAACATCATCTAAACATAAATGCTAGTCCACAAAAGTTAGTAATGAAACTAGATATTATTTGATGAAAATTTTTTGTGACTATTACATACAATCTGTTTTTATTATAATGGGTCTGATATATGTGATGTTTGTCTACTGAATATCATATAAAAAAAGAATTTGAAAATGAAGATAGATATATAACAATAATCAAGTTAATAATTACCGATAATCAATTCAGTATGATCCTTCCTTTTTGATGCCTTTGAATTTATGACTCTCTGTACTTTAACTTCGATGATATTTTCATTAAATTCTGAATATAATTCTCTAATGTATTCAGAATCAGAATTACTTAATAAAATCTTGCAGCCTTTATCGGTGAGTAGTTTAAAAATATTAGCCAATTCTTCCTGATCTTTATTATTAAACCCAATATTTGTATAAGACGTAAAATTTGATGTATTGTTAATAGGATAATAAGGTGGATCTAAATAAATAAAATCATTTTCTTGAGTTTGTTCTAATAATATTTTTTTATAATCACTTGTTTTCAAAATTGTTGTAGAATGCTTTAATGTTATGCTTATATTTCGTAAATTTGATGAATTGCAAATTATAGGATTTTTATATCTTCCAATAGGAACATTAAATATTCCATTTTTATTAACTCTATAAAGTCCATTATAACAAGTTTTATTTAATGTTATAAATCTTGCAGTTTTTTCTATAGTATTTAATTGATTGATATCTGTTCTTAGTTTGTAGTAATATTCAAGTGGTGATTTCTTGTACTCTTTTTCATAAATTTTTAAAATAGGTATTAATTCTTCAATACGATCTCTTATAGTTTTATAAGCAGTAATCAATTCATCATTTATATCAGAAAGAAATGATTTGACTTTCATATTTTTTTGTGACCTTAAATAAAAAAATACGGCTCCACCTCCTACAAATGGTTCAAAATATCTTGTAATTTTAGAAGGAAAATATTTATCTAATGTTGATAATAACTGTCCTTTTCCGCCAGCCCATTTTACGAATGGATAGCATTTTGGAAATTCATTGCGAAATCCTATATCATCTGAATGAATAGTTTGACTTCGCATTATTTAAAATTAAACAT
>JALDXL010000024.1:0-17073 GCA_032155045.1 Nitrososphaerales archaeon | reverse complement strand
TATCAATGTACAATAATACTATTATAACAAAGAGTAATCTTCTTCTAATAAAGGAAGTATTAATCTTTTAAGTTAACAGAGCCGAGTTTTTATATATTAATAAAATATAATATATTATAAATATAGAGATATTAAATATAAAATTATACTATTCGTAAGACTTAACATTTCAATAAAGTATCTATTTTCACGCCTAATTGATTTTGATTATTTTTATAGGGATGAAAAATTATCTCATAATTAGTTATGATTTATCTCGTTGGTATATAGACAAAAGAGCAAAATACCTCATTTAATTGGAAAAGAATATTTTACTATATTGTAAACTCATATTTCAGTTAATCTGCCTAGTGTCTAGAGATTATAAATTTTTCTAAATTGAATATAATGAGAAATAATATATACAAAATTTGGCAACATAATTAGGTTAGAAAGCAGAATTCTAATTAGCATACTATATCTTTAATATTTATCTTATTTTTAGCGGGCCTATCGCAATAATAATTATTATAGACCGAGATATCATAAATTATTCACCAAAAAAAACCTTTATCAGAACAAGTTAATTCTGCTCCACAATTATTACACCTAAGATGGCATACTCGAAGGGAAACCATCTTATTTTTACATACAGGGCAGAAAGTCGTCTCTTTATTTTGTCGTTCATTCAATATGTATAAGTTTTTCAAAAAGCAAATTTTAAGTTATTGCAAAGATTAATTAATACTAGGAAATCAAAAAATATTATTGGTTAATTTTAAAGTTGTAATATCAGATAAAACAGGCAAAAGTTTGTCTCATGAACTTAAAGATAAAGATGCACAACCTTTTTTAGGTTCTAAAATCGGTGATACTTTTGACTCCTCTCTTATTGGAATTTCTGGGGGAAAATTGCAAATTACTGGAGGTAGCGATAAATCTGGTACACCAATGCGTTCTGATGTTCATGGAGGGGTAAAAAAGTACGTTCTTTTAAATACAGGAGTAGGAATGCGGGATTCTACTGAAGGAAAGAGGATTAGAAAATTAATTAGAGGAAATATGATTACTGAGGAAATATATCAATTGAATTGCATTTTAGATGGAGTTAATATTCCTTCTACTTCAGATAATAGTGCTTCCAATCAATAAATAAATTTTATTTTCCTTTATAAACAATTATCAATTACCTTAATATCCCTCAATAAATCTACATTCGCTATTGCATTGGAAAGATACTCTTCCTGATTGGTATATTCGAGAATTTGGTTATCAACCTAATGTAAATATAGGTACATCAGGACATGTCGACCATGGAAAAACTACTTTAATTGAAGCCATAACAGGAATTTGGACAAGTGCACATAGTGAAGAATTAAGGAGGGGTATAACAATAAAGGTAGGTTATGCAGATGCTGCGTTTTATAAATGCAAATCTTGTCCTGCTCCGGAATGTTATTCTACTAAACCTAATTGTAATAATTGTGGACAAGAAAGTGAATTGTTAAGGGTAGCTAGTTTTGTAGATTCTCCGGGTCATGAAAGTTTAATGGCTAATATGTTATCTGGAGCTGCACTTATGGATGGAGCCATTCTTGTCGTCGCAGCTAATGAAACAGTACCTCGACCACAAACGAGAGAGCATATGCTTGCATTAGATGTATTAGGAATTAAACAGATTGTAATTGTCCAAAATAAGGTAGATCTCACTGAAAAAGATGAAGCTCTAAAGAATTATGATCAAATTAAGGATTTTGTAAATGATAGCGTTGCAAAGGATGCGCCGATAATCCCTGTCTCCGCTCAGCACAATCTAAATATTGAAGTATTAATTGAAGCACTTGAGAACACTATTCATACACCTAATAGAAATAGGGAAACTTTTCCTATAATGCATGTCTTGCGTTCTTTTGATATTAACAAGCCAGGTATGTCGATAAATAAAATATATGGAGGTGCAATAGGGGGAGCGTTGATACAAGGCGAATTTAATGTTGATGATGAAATTGAAATAAGACCAGGTAATTTAAATAGTAAGGGAAAATATACACCTATTTATTCTAAAATTTCTAGTCTCGGGACTGGGGCGGGTCTAGTAAAGAATGTTAAGCCAGGTGGATTAATTTCAATAGGAACTATTTTAGATCCATCCTTGGTGAAAAGTGATTCACTTATAGGGTCGGTTGTAGGGAAGCCTGGAACATTACCTGATGATGTCTATGATATATCCATAGATGCATATCTTTTTGATTCTGCAGTAGGAACACAAGAACCAGTAAAAGTAGATCCTATAAGAAAAAATGAACCACTAAGAGTAAATATCGGTACATTAGCAACTACTGCATTAGTTACTAATACGAAAGAAAATAAAATTGAAATAAAACTAAAAAAACCAGTAAACCTTACACGAAGCAGCAGAATTGCGCTTAGCAGAAAAATTGGAGAAAGATGGCGCCTTATAGGCTCAGGAATAACAAATTAATTATAACTAGTAATTTTGTTAAATTTCATAGAGGTTTTTTATCCCAATTATTCTGAAATTCCATCCCCATATTTAGTGCCTTTTCCTTCATAATATCTAGATATTTTTCATAAGATATTTTGACTAAACAATAAGAACAATAAACTTCAGTCATTTCATCATTAACTTCGGCCTCTTTTTCACATTTATGGCACTTCGCCTTCAGCATAGCATCAAATGGAATTATTCGCTTAAAAAGATATATATAATTTTTGAGTAAAGTTTATCAGGAAAAGAGAAGAAAATTTAAATTAAATAACACCAGCCTCTCTAAGTTTCTTTGGTAAATACTGCTCGGCTAAATATTTAAATCCATGCTTAAAAAAGGCGTCTAATTCACATTTTTCCTTCTTTTTAAGAAATAAATCTAACTCTTTCTGCCATTGTTTTTCTTGTAACCATGGTTTTTTTTTCATATCGTTTGCTCTATTGATATCTTCTGAAGTCGAAGCTAATCTGGCGACTTCTGGAATATTGTAATCATAAATATCAGAAAACATCATACCTAATACTTTAGCATTGGGAGCTACTAATCTTTCACTATCGTAGCTTAGAGATTCACTCCCTATTTTGTAACGTAAAGCTATACCTAGACCCCATGGGTCCGCATCAGCAAAAATAACTACAGGTTTTTTCCATTTTTCATTTAGCTTCTTTACCATTATCCTAGTAGCTCTATCCGGTTCTCCAGAGCCAGTCATGAGTATAGCATTATATTTTTGGATAAATCCTGACTTTCTTATATTGTTTAAAACTGTGTCCTTTTCTACTACCATAACAAAATCTGCTTTAACATCAATAATCTCTACATCTGAGATATTTGTAGGAATGAGTTGTGATGTTGCTCTACTACCTAAATTACAATCAATAAGATCTCCCCCAACGTTTAAAGTTATTGGACCTGAAATCATGCCTTTTGGTTTGGATGTTATAGAAAATTCTTCACGCGGTGTTCCAGTTAGCAATTCAACTGCTTTAATTGCATCATCTGAATCTTCTTGATTTCTCCAGAATTTTTCTTTATTTTTTTCATCTCCTACTGTACTCAATGTTGCATAATACATACCTCGAATAGTACTTTCCATTTCTTCATCTATCAATTTTCTTATTGCATTAGCCATGACTAAGTATTGAGAAAAAGTTGGAATTTTTTTTGTGGAATTCGGTGTGATTACAACTTTTTTTTCACCTATGGTGAGCATTTTCTTTTTATCTGACCAAAAAGTATTATCATATCCTAATTTTGAAATTTCTAATGAAGGCATTTTATTGTTAGTTAACAAATCTTTAGAAATATCTGTCATTAAATTCTGAATTTTTTTTATAATTGCTTGATGTCTTTTATTTTTTGTAGGCAAAATTCCTTTATCTCCTATTAAAATCATCTAAAGTTGTTTTTTTTCTGGAAACGTGGTTTTCCTTTGTAAACACTTTTTCATTTTTATTTTTTATATCTGTATTTTTTTGTTTCATATTTTTGGGCAATTCTTGTGCTTTTGTTATTTTATTTTCTGGTAAGGAATTCAGTTTATTTTTGTCATCATTTTCACCTTGAGGGATTAGTTCTTTTTTAACATGTTTTTCAGCGATTTTGATAAATTTTTCTGTAAGTTTATTTTGGTCGACATTAATTGAATCAGATATCGCATCAACAATCAAAGGAATATAGAATTTATATAGCTTTAATCTATTTTCAGCATCTTTAATTCGTAAATCTTTTCGAATTTGGGCACTAATCTTCCTATAAAGATCAGAGAGACAAAGTTTCATATATTTTTTCATTTCTCCCTCAGATGCTATACTTTCTTTTCCAGCAGTTTTATAAGGGATTTTTGTTGAGCAGATATGAAAAAATATATGGAGTGGGAGAAGTTCAACAGCCCTATCAGATCTGTTTTTTTGATCACTTGCAAATTGTTCTTTTGCCTCTTTTTTTGTAATTCCCATTTTATTGATTCCAACTTCAGATACAACTTCTCTTGCAACATCTGAGCCCTCATCATACAATAATGGAATTTTATTTGCAAATCGATACAATTTGAATGAGTTTATATTTCCTCCATAGGCAATACCGCATTCAATGATGGTTGGTCTATTGTTGATAACTGTTGAGCGGGAGGAATATGCAGTTAGTGCTGGTTTTAATATTCTTAAATTTAGATTATGTCCAATTTCAGTCTGATTCATTGTTTTATTTTGATCTTTAGAATTGACTATGATATATTCTGACATCATTCCGGTGGTGAGTATCTTTTCTTCTATTGGACTTAGATGATCAGTTTTAGGAGCTTGAAATTTCATATGTTTACAAGCATTCACTATTTTAATAAGATCACTTTCTGAAAATAAACTCGCTGGTTTATTTTCCAAATCAGAGGAACTTATTATTTCTCGTGCCTTTTCTATAGATAGTTTTTGGAATGAGGATGATAAAACATTCTGAATACTGATTTTTTGATTAGAAAAGTTTAATATTGCTTTTTTTAAAGTTTGCAAGTCCATCTCTGCTGGATGAGGGAGTACCTCATATGCGGGTTGGGGCATCGTTTCAGTTCGTCTTTCAAAAGTAATTTTTCCATCATCGTTTTCAAAATCTATATTGGCATATGGATTCACAATACTAGTTTGGGATACATAGTCATAGATCTTAGTTTTGGTAATAGGCGATAATCTAGCCCGTAAAGTAGCAACTATTTTAAAACCATGTTTCTCCTGGATTTGTTTTTCTGGTTTAGTTAAAACTTTTTTATTTAATATTATTGGTTTATTTGTAGTGATATCAGTACGCAATTCATAATAATATTCTGACTCTTCATCGATTGACTTCGACCAGATCCTAATTGGTTTGTCAGTATCTTTGGTAGAAAATGCTGCTATCATTTTCAATCCTACACCAAATAATCCCCTTTGTTGTTTTTCGACGTACTTCCCAGATGTCAAAAACGAACATACAGCAACAGGAACTTTTTCTGAGACTATACCGATTCCGTTATCTACGCAAGAGATCCTCCATAAATCATTTTCAGGGTCAATAATATGCATCGATATTGAAATATTAGGAAGAATATGATGAATCTCACAAGAATCTAAAGAATTTTCAATCAATTCTCGTATCGACATATATAGTATCCTTTCACCTGTAAATCCAGCTAAAGCAGAATTGTCTATAAAAAATTCCGATTCAGCTTTTTTATTGTATTTTACTTTGTGATTTTTATTATCATTAGAAGTGGCAATATCTTTATTTCTTTTTTGGTACTTTAATTCCAATCTGGGATTTACTTTCAATAGACATATTTTTTTATAAATAACTAAATTTATCTTTTAGGGCTATCAAATAGCAATATTTTTAATTTTTATACTTGAGATCCGTACGGTGTAGTAGAAATTTTAAGCTCTTTTAATGTTTCAAAATTTACTTCAATTAAAAATCTCTTCCCATTCTTATCGATAACAATGAAATCTGAGCCAACTCCCATAATTTCCCCACCAATAAGTTTTTTATTTTTATTCATAAAACTAGTTAACAATGTTTCTTGTTATTATAAGTTCGTTAGGATTTATTTACTATTAGATTGATGAGAAATTATGTTATTATATTGTGTTATCATATAAGGATCTACAATTCCTTGTGTTACAATTTCTTTTCCATCAGATAATCTAATATCCATTGCTACAGCACTATAGGGAATTTCAAATAATTCTATTTGTTCCTCTTGTTTAGTATCATAAATTTTATAAACAACTTGTTTTTCAAATTTAAAACCGACAATTTGAGATATTTTACGATATCCTGCACCACCTGCCCTACCACCTGCGGAACCTTTTGATTCTTCTATAAATAAAATAAAAATTTGATTTAATGATACTCTATCAGCTAAATCTAATTCTTTTTCAGTTATTATTAATTTTCTTTGATGATTCGATAATAACGATTCTAGTTCATTCATTGTTTTCTGGCAACTAGTAAATTATGAAGAAAAATTTCCTTAACATCATGTTATTTTATAGAAGTTCTATTTTCTACGATTATTTTCTCAATCTTTGCTTTATCTGCGTCTATAGGCTGATCTGAGGGATTAGTATTTAATGCAGCAATTTTATCCACCACATCCATTCCATCGATAACTTTGCCAAATACAGTATATTGATTGTCAAGGAATCTTGCATCCTTGGTTACTATGAAAAACTGAGATCCTGCACTGTTTGGATCAGATGTCCTTGCCATTGATAGAATGCCTTTTTGATGTGGAATATCATTAAATTCTGCGTTGAGTGTAAAGTTTGGTCCGCCTGTGCCCCATCTATCTCGAGATTGATTGCTATCTTTAGTAGTTGGATCGCCACCTTGAATAACAAAATCTTTTACAATACGATGAAAAATCGTACCATCATAAAAGCCAGATTTTGAAAGATTTAGGAAGCTATTTACATGTTTAGGTGCGGCATTAGGGAAAAATTCTAATGTAATATTTCCTAATGAAGTTTTTAAAATTGCAACACTATCTGAAGGGGTCATATTAGCTTTGATCATAGTTTCAGTCTTTTCAATGGCTTTATTTGATTCTTTTTCTTTTGTATCATTTGTATTATTAGTTGAATTTACCGAAACCGGTTGTGGTATGTAATCTTTATTTACTTCGTAAATAAGTACTCCAAAGACTAGATCATCACTGTCATTGTTAAAGCTTGGAGAAGCATATACTAATTTGAATGGTTGATCACCAGTTCCATTTATTGGATACTTGATATCTTTAAGATTTAATGCTATTGTTCCACTTGAATATTCAGGTTGAATATTGGTTAAAACTCCGTTTCCAAAAGAAGCATAGGATATTGGGGTAAATGGAATCAATTTTCCTAAAAGAGTATTATTCCAAAAATTAGAATTAGGAGTAAAACCATCATCTTCCACAAAATCTTTTTCATTAAATCCACCTATTCTCATAAACCATTGTTTTTTACTTTCATCACCTCCACTTCCCAAAGTATAAAATGAATTACCATTAGGACCGTTGTGTCTATCAGCGACAATATATACTACTACATAATCAGCTTTCAAATTCTGAGCAATTTTAGTTCCAGTTTCAGGTTCACTCATCAGCATCTGAGCTATATTTGCTATCCGTGTTTGATTGATTGTAGCATTATCAGCTAACGTTGTTCTATTCCCTAACGTGGTTATCCAATAACCATAATCCCACCATGAAGCAATTACTGAATCCTTAGGTGTATTATTTGAAATCCAATCCAGAGCATCTGTCCAATCTTCTACTTGCATTCGGAAACCTGTAGCTCCATTAACTATTGAGGAAGGAATATCAGCTGAACTAAGCCAATTAAAGTTCTTCGGATAGATCAGACCATTATAATCAATCAAAGGAATCGAAATTAAAAATATAATTACAGCAACAAATATGATTTTGACTGTAGGTTTCACTTGTGGTAAAATTTTACCTTCTTTAATGTTTTTTCTAAATTCTCTCTCTGTAATTTTGTTTGAAGCTTCAATCCTATTCTGCATGATACTTCTTGTTAATTCGTAAATACCTAGAGAAGCCAGTATAACAATAGCTATTGAAGAATATACCATTAGTCTTGCAAAAGTTGCACTGACATAAAGTCCAGTAATCCCAATTATTAATGCAAAGACAGTCATATCTGTTCTTTTTGAAAACGCAACCCAAACCCCAAAACCAGCAAAAATCAATAATATCGAATAGTCTGTAAAATAGTCAACTACTGTAGGAGTAGTATGTTCTGCAACTGATTCTACAAGAGGATTATGAGAAGATAAGAATGGATTTACTGCAACAAGATATCTAAATGATGAAGGTTGATACGCTCCTATTGCAAATATACTTATTCCAAGGATAATAAATATTCCAAGAGCAGCAACTAGATTTCGAGTAATATTTTTTGTTGAACTTTTTTTTCTGATTACTGTCCCTACGATTGCGAATATCATGCCAACTGTCATGGCTATTCCTGGTAGTCCTATAACAAAAGAAATTCCTGGTCTTGGAAATGATCCTGCAGTTATTAAAGTTACGACCGTAAAAACGATAATACCGTAAATAAATATAGAGTCTTTTCTAAGAAATGGTAGGGCAAAAAAGAATATGGCTATTGGTATACTAAAATACTGAATACCACCCCAAGAAGAATTTGCTAATCCTAAAACAAATCCTGCTCCTATTGCTTTAAGGATTATGAATTTTAAATTATTGTGTTTTATAGATGAAAGAAATAAATAAACTGATAATAATCCCAAAAAAAGACCTAAAGGTTCAGATTTAAACCATCCAAGATTACCCCTCTGTATTATCGCAGGCATAAATGCAAATAGTAAACTTGCAATCATACCTGCTGAAGTTCCACCTAAATTTCTAACCAAAGCAAAGATTACTATTGTAGTTAGCGAGCCAATTATCACCGGAAACATTATGACGAAATTTAATAATGAACTGCCAAAACCAAAAATTTTGTAGAGTGTAGCTGCTGTCAAATGAAGTGCAACCTGAGAGGTTTTTGGTACGTCTCTACCTTCAGGATACCACGACTCAGTATCGTGCCACTTTAAATAAGCTTCAAAACCATTATCAATAATATATTTTGTAGCCCTGTAATCAAAATATGGATCGAATTCATTAAGCGCAAATCCATATTTTATTGGATAAGATCTAATGATAAAGGCACTAGAAAATGCTATTGCCAAAACAAGAACGACTAAAAGATGTTTAGTTTTAAAGTCAAATGACTTGACTTGAAATAAAGTTTTATTACCTGATAACAATGTAATAAATTACTAATTTTTACTTCCTTTTTAAGGTAATGGCTATTTCTAGGTATTATAACATTTATAAAAAAATCAAGGTTATCATATAAACCCTAAAATATTTCGAGAGCGTTCATTGCAGATCAGTAATATTTCGATCGTCTAATGATAAGACAGGCTTTTAATTTTACGAAACATTTCAAAATACTTTCTTTTGGATTAAAGATAAAGATTTTTAGGTTCAGGAAATAAAATTAATTATTTTCAAATTTTTCTTCCAAATTTTAAATGAATTTCTAATTTGAATTGTTTTTTTCTTCCATTTTGTAATTTATATCTTGCTATGAAAGAGATGAATAAAGAAATGGTAATAAAGTAGTTATTTCACCATGGATCGTAACTTGTTTTGCATCTGCTTTTACCTTATTCCATGATATAGCTTCTTTTACTTCAGCTCCACTTAAACTACCATCCCACTCGTTTGCTGTAGTAATATATACAGCATAATCTAAACCATCTCTGAATTGATTCCACCAAAGGGTATGATGTTTAGAAATTCCTCCTCCAAGCATTAATGCACCAGTTTGTTTTGATTCAAAAATAAGGTCAGAAATCTTGGTCTGGTCTTTCAATATGTTAAATATCATATCCTTATGATTTTGGTAGAATAGCCATATTTGATTCCCAACTGCTCCATCTACTATACCTGGAACTATAACTGGGATCTTGTTTTTGTGAGCCCAATATAAAAAAGAGGATTTGTCTAATTTACTCCCAATATGATCGAGTAATTCGTATCCTGCAAATTCTTTGGTATTCTTGTATAAGTCGTGTATATACTCCTGAATCTTTGTTTCTATTATAGGTCCATAATTTTCGTTTGGAATAAAAACATTACCTAATCTGTGTAACTTATTTTTTTTAAGATATTTATCATCTAAACTGAAATCTCCAGCATAATATTTTACAAATGTTCTAGCTACATCATGATCTATTGCTCCACAAGTAGTAATGATGCAGTCAAACATATTTTTTTTAATCATATCTCTAATTATCCCCCTTAGTCCTGTTGAAATTATCGCTCCTACAAAAGACAAGAATTTAGTACATTGAGGTTCTGTTATCATTTTTTGTAAAATACTAATTCCCATACTGAGATTAACTGATTCAAAACCACCAGATTTTGACATTTGATCGATAATTTCTGTTAGACCATTTTTTTTAATACTGTAATCTTCAATATCATATTTTACTAACTTTTTACTATCCATATAGCATTGATAATTTTATTACTATATGAATATATTTTAATTATTCTCTAAACTTTATGCGAATTTTATAATAGTAACCTATTTTTATAAAGTTATGTGAATAAAAAACATACATTTACAGGCAATAAAATAGATCCCATAGATATATCTTCAAATATGTCGATTTCTGACCTTATTGATTTTTATAATTCAAGCGGATTCAATGCTAAACGATTAGCCGAAGCAGCCCATATGTTTAAAACAATGATAGATTCTGGTTCTACTATTTGTTTAACTCTTTCTGGTGCAATGACTCCTATCGGTTTAGGAAAATCGATTTCAACATTGATAGAAAAAGGTTTTATCGATTGGATTATTACTACTGGGGCTAATGCATATCATGACCTTCATTTTGCATACGGTTTACCAGTTAAACAAGGTCATTTTGATGTTGATGATGATGTTCTATATTCCAAACAAATAGTTAGAATTTATGATATTTATATAAAAGAATTTGAAACCTTACAAAAGCAAGATGAAATAATCCAATCAAATATAAAAAATATTATAGAAACAACAGATAATTCAGTTAAAGAGATTTCAAGTTCAGATCTTTCATACATGTTAGGAAAAATTGCATACGAAAAATCAAAACATCCTGGAAAGTCCTTCATGGCTTCTGCTTTCAAACAAGAAGTTCCAGTGTTTATTCCTGCCATAGCTGACTCCTCCATAGGAATGAATATGGTTCCGCTTCTCTTTGAATCAAAATTACCGCATCTAAACTTATTATTAGATATAGCAGAATCAGCTGCAATACTGTGGAAAAGTGAAATCTCAGCTGGAATAGAGTTAGGCGGTGGCGTTCCTAAAAATTTCTTTCAGCAGACAGGTCCTACATTGTATCAGATTTTGAAAATTAAAGAAGGAGGGCATGATTATGTTATCCAACTAACTGATGCTAGACCAGATACAGGAGGTTTATCAGGGGCTACTATACAAGAGGGGAAAAGTTGGGGAAAAATTAAAACTTCACATTCAGGCAATGTTATTGTCTACGGAGATTCATCCGTGTATTTCCCTCTTTTATGTTCATATGTTCTAGCCAAATGTAAACCAAGAAAACCTAAAAGACTGTACAGCTTAAAAGATGAATTTGTTAAAGGAATGAAGGCAAATTATTTAAAAAGTAAAAGGAAAGGTAGAAAATAAATCTAGGCGATTTAGTATTATATCTTAAACTGGAGGATTTCTTTATTTATTAAAATCTTTTTAATTTTTTGCTTTATTTCCTCAATATTTATTCCATAATATACTGACATTTTTACATCTGAAAATTTCAAAATCGACCTTTCCAGTATTGATATACATATATTGATTTCATTCTTTTGATTATGTACGAAAGCAGCACAAACCAATATTAATCCATTCAATAATTGTTTCTCCTCTCCATCAGATTCTTTCCAAACCATCTCTAAAGATTCGTGAGACCACCAATATTTTTCTTCATTAAAAAGATTTACGGCATTATTTATGGCTTCATTTTTAGACAAATGTCTTTCAGTTACTTCAACCACTTCTTTAACTGGTGAAACTTTTTTTAACAAATTTAAAACTTGATTGATATCTTGATTTTTGGGCAAACTGATATCTATTTCAATAAAATTCGGGGAAATGCGGCAATCACGACTTATTATTTCCGTCGAATCTGTTAAATCTCGTATTTTTTTTAAAATAGTCTTCGCATCTGATGCTAAAAATTTTTCATTATATAAATATACCATAAATCTCTTACAAACTGATTTATTGATACTTTTTGACATTACCATTAATAAAAATGCAATAATAATTAAAAATATATAGCAAAATAATATATGATTATTTCTGGGCCTAAGTTTATCAGATAAAAAAGAACTTGAATCTTTACTTAAAGTTCATTCCTTAAATATTGATAAATTGATCAGTTTTTCAAAAAATCTCCTTCCAACTCAAGGCAGTATTGAAGATTTTACATATGGGTTAGTTATAGGAATTATTATTGGTAATTATTCTGAAAAATTTTTTCAAAAACATGATAGAAATCCAGATGATGATGAGTTAATTGATATCTATTATACAATGTCGTTAAGATCTCCAAAACTAAGGAAATCAATCCTAGATAAATTGTTATGATCTATTAAATATTTGTGAAAATCTTTTTTATAGATCAATTAGATTTTTAACCATCTTCGGATTTTTTATTATATGGCTAATAATCCTGAATTTGGTTTAGCTGTAATGAATCGAGTACTAAAAAAAGCAGGCGCTGAAAGAGTTAGTGATGAAGCATCAGATACTTTAAGAAAAATTCTTGAAGAAATAGCAACGAACATTTCAAAAACGGCTATAGAATTAGCTAATCATGCTGGTAGAAAAACAATAAAGCCTGAAGATGTATTACTTGCCTATAAAAACACCTATAAAAGATAAGATATATTCAATATAACATTTATTTAACGGTAGAAATCGGTCAAATATATTAAAATAAATTATTCACCTCTTTTGTATTAATGCGAACTCAAATTTATAAGTCTCCTTAAAAGATTTAAAATTATTTGGTGGGGTGGCAGAGCGGCTATGCGTTCGCCTGCAGAATAGCAGAAAGCGAATATATAAGGGTTCGAATCCCTTCCCCACCTATAAACATAAATTTGTTATAATAA
The DNA here is from genome assembly GCA_032155045.1 of Nitrososphaerales archaeon. Taxonomy (GTDB): domain Archaea; phylum Thermoproteota; class Nitrososphaeria; order Nitrososphaerales; family Nitrososphaeraceae; genus TH1177. The sequence goes on along the minus strand of JALDXL010000024.1, from coordinate 3,843 downwards.
CAATACCGTTATTTAGTATAAGTTTCTTTTAATGCCTGTCCATATGTTAAATTGGCTTTTTTTCTTAAATATGGTATTAATCTGTAATGCAAAGAATAAGTATTTTCCTCCTTTATCAAAATTCCCTTCACAACTAAAGATATTAACCCACCAGAAAGCTTTGACGAGGGTATATTGGTTTGATTTGAAAAAACTATCCTTTTTAATTGATATTCATCTTTGGAGAAGTATGGTCTATTCTTTTCCATAATTAAAGGCCAAACTATCATTTCCCATATTAAACGTCTGTACTCTGTTGAATGAGCATGTTTTCCTTTGAAGCGAGAATCTCTGTCATTACTGTTCTTCGACATATTGCAAATAATTTACTTATTGGATGCCTGGCTAGGTTTTATAATCTAATACTTTCTGATAGTAACAGGAAAGTGTAGTGAAATTTTGGTTATAATATTTAGATAACATATTTAAAATAAAAATAAATTTAAAAAGCAGTTGAATAGCATAATCTATAAAAAAAATGAATGCGATTTTTATTATCTTAGCTATTCTTCCTGAAGGAACAGTAGTAAACGAGACCGTTTTTTTTACTTATTTATCAATTTTGTTTGGATTGATAGTTGTTGCTGTATTTCTAAGAAAGCGAAATGCTAAAGGTAGAGATCATCAATAGAGTTAGTAACATAACAAATTCTTGATTACTTGTGGTTTACTTTTTTTTATATTGATTCAAAGTTTTTCCAATCCATTCAATATCTTCTATAGTTCTAGCTAATCTAGAAATTTTTATACAATCTCTAATATCCTTTGATTTTAATTTAGTCCATACAACCCTAGAAATTTCATTAGCCATTTCCATTGGGATGTCATTTTTTACAAGAAGTCCATTGGATACTTCTGTGAATTTGCTACGATTATATGGTTTTAAATGGAAAATAATAAATCTAGAAAGAAGGGGAGTTAGCAATCTTTCTTTATTATTGCAAGTTGCGAAAATCCAAGTTTTTAATTGAGTACTACGTGTTTTTTGTGATTTCGTTTCAGTTATAATACCAGTTTCCATAATACTTAAAAGTGATGTTTGGTCTCGATATGGCATATGTTCTATTTCATCTACTATTAAATATCGAGGACGATAATCAAATAAATAATCAATCATTCCAGCTTTGGTGCTGTGACTACCTAAAGTAAAATAAGACCTTTCTAAATTTAAAAGTTCAAGCATAAATAATGTCTTAGCTGACGCAGGTGGTCCCACAAGTAAAATATGTACAGGTTTATCAGAATTTAAGGACATTTTGAAAATTTTTTTGATATCATCATAACCTATAACATTTTCAAAAAGGTTTAAGTTGTCATTCTTTTCTTTATTACTTTTATATGACTCATTACTAATTTTTAAAAAGTTGTTATTTTTCACTACAACTATTGTATGATATATTGGTTTATAGGTGTTATTGGACTATAATTTGGCATTCTAAGTTAAATTAATTAATGTTATATTGAAGGAAAAATGAAATACAATATTCGCTTAAATATTTTATATATGTTGACTGATATTTCAATTAACGAAGATGAAAAATATTTGGTGCTATTTGCATTAAATCAGTTGACAGAAATGTTAGAAGAAGGAAACATTAATGATGACGATTTAAAAGAAACTGGTTATCCATCTATTAGCCTTTCTTCAATTTATGAATTAAAAGATAGATTAGAAGCAGAAATTGTCTAAAAAATGGGTATAAATCATCTTTGTTTGATGTGTTTATTCAGGTGTATCATAATAAAATCATAGTTCTTCCCATTCACATGAATAATCAGGACTATTTTCCCAAAGTTTTAAAAAAGATTTAAAGTATGTGTCAAAAATTTCTTGATTTTTCTTCTTATTCATTTGAAAAATTTTTCTATTGGTGGATTTTATTCCAAACAAAAATGGTTCTAGTAAAATAATTCCATTACTATAACTTTCCTTGTCAATTATAATCATATTATGAGGTAAAATTGTCTTGTAAGTTCTTATCTCAAAATATGATAATTCTTTGGTTGATAATGATACAATTTTCATATTACAGAGTTTGGAAAGACAGGAAGTCAGGCTCTGGTGAATATCTGGAAATACAGTCAAATACTTTATATGATTCAATAAGTCAGATTGTGGATCACAAATCAAAATCTTTAATTTTACATTATTTTTTAGGATACTTTTAAAGACCTCGATATAATTGAAAGAAAAAATTTGATCGAGGCTAATACAGGCAATACAAATTTCTCTTTTTGAATTGACTATTAGATCAAATATCTTTACATTTTCTTTTGAGAAAATATCAATTGAATCATCTTTATTATCTTTTTTTAAAATATCTTTTATTTTTGATGCCATAAAAGGTGGAATAGATGAAGAAATGGAACTACTTTTTTGAATAAAATTTTCTATTGCCAATACTAAAAAAATACTATGATTAAATAAATATTTTTATTTCAGCTAAAAGATCTCATAGGTAACTATATTTCCATCTAATCAAACATCTTTAAACTTTATAAAGTTGTGTTATATTTTTTTAAGTAAAAGTCAGAGAAAACTAGCTAACACTTTTTTTAATATACCTCGGTATATATGTGAATTGTCTACCGTTCCATCCAAATTAAAATTTCGTCTCAATTACAAGCCAATTAATTATGATGTAAAAACTGGTATGTTCGAAGTAAATTCTGAAAAATATTCTAGATATGAAGAAGCACGAGCAAATCACTGGCGATGTGATAAATGTGGAAATCGATTCTCTACGTTTAAAAAATTAAGAAAACACAAAAAGGAAATACATGCATATTAATTCAATTAAATTATAATTACAGCATGTTTTTCCTTGAAAATTTTAATGTTTTTTAATAATTTATTTTTTTTTAAATAGTCTGTTTTAATATAATTCATAGGTTTTATTATTAATTTTTATAGAAAATACATCAATACTTTTATTGTGGTCTATTTACAGAATAAACATGGAAGGATATTGTGTTAAATGCAAGTCTAAACGTGAAATGAAGAATGAAAAAAAGGTTACAATGAAAAATGGGAGGCCTGCTACGCAGGGAATATGCACTACTTGCGGTACAAAAATGTTCAAGATAGGAAAATAATTACACTACAGCACACTATATTTTAATGAAATGTTATATTTTATATGACATTCTATAATATTCTTTTTTTTATTTGTAGTTACGATAATAATTTCCTAAACTTACTTCATACTAATATAGTAGAATCTTCTACGAGATATATTATTAATTTAAATATAGTCTAATTTTGATTCTATAACATGAGTTTTCTGATCTTACCATTCTTTCTTTCCTTAATAATAGGATCCTTGAGCATATTTTTTCTCCCAAATTTACAATTCGCTAGCTCTCAAACTAATTTAACCAGTGTCTCTGGTTTGGAAAACATAAGTGTAAAAATCACCTCTCCCCCTCAGGGCAAACAAGTATCTATAGGGGAATTGACTGTTTCTGGTATTTCAAGCGATAATCAAGAAAAAAATTGTATTGTGTTTATAGATTGGAATGATCTTAAACCTTTCCAACCAGTTCGGGCTGCAGGACCAGGAGGTATTGACGATTTTTCAGAATGGATTTATACATTTGATTCAAAGTATCACGAAATTGCTGAAGGAATAAATGAATTAACTTCAAAAATAACCTGTCTAGACGGAAACAAACCTTTAACCAAATGGTATTCTATTAATGTTACCGGTTACACCCCTGATGAAACATCATTACCTTCATTAAACAAGAATACTACCACATTGAATTCCTCATATAACCCACAAATTCCTCTACAAACAGTAA